>SHNJ01000033.1 GCA_004295055.1 Alphaproteobacteria bacterium
ATTTTCGGCCTTGATCTGCCGGTCTAATCCTGGGCCAAGGAAGAACATATCACCGAAGAAGATATCAGCGAGCGCATTACCCGCGAAGTCGAAACCAAGATGGCCACGAAAAAGGCTATGTACGGCGACGCATTATGGCAGGAAGTCGAAAAATCGCAGTTGCTGCGGGTGCTCGATATGTCATGGAAAGACCATTTATTGTCGCTGGATCATTTGCGTCATGGCGTGCGCCTGTCGGCCTATGCGCAGCGCGATCCATTGATGGAATATAAACGCGAAGCGTTCAATTTGTTCCATGAAATGCTGGGCCGCATGCGTGAAACCGTTACCATGATTCTGGCCAAAGCGGAAATCAATCCCGTCGTGGTCGAGGCATTCCAACAAGCGATGAGCGCCACCCAGCAACCCATGGCGCAAACATTGAATTTTAGCGCAGCCCAGCAACCGCAGAAAATGCAATTTTCCGGCCCAGCTAAGGAAGAATCGCGGGGCCAAGGCGCATTTGGTGGTGGCAATAGTGGCGCAGATAATGCCGGCGGCAACCGCGCCCAGCGCCGGGCATTGAAAAAGAAATAATTCTATCGGGGTACGCGGCTAAAATCTCTTAACCGTAATGTACCAGCGGGGCTGGTGATTTCCATTAATATCGGAGGGCTGTTCTGATCAGTCAAACATAATGTAGTGGTACAATGTGAAGGGACTACTGTAGACACTTCTAAAAGTAAAGCAGATGGTGGGCCAAATCCGCTAACATCTAGTATTCCTTCCCACCCTTGACGTGTTTGATGAGCATCGATAACCTGAACATTAGAAAGCAATCCCAATCTGCTCAATACATTTTGCAGACATGCTTTTCCCGCCGGCCCTATACCTTTGTAATCGCGGGCTAGTATATCCACGCTACCTTCGCCGCAATTAATCCAATTCGCCAGTTCTTGCAACGTGGTAAAACCGCGCAAAGTTTTTGGTGGAACGGCGTTGGAGCAAGGATGCGTTAAAGCGGGAATCAGTTTTTTTGTAACTGATCTAGGCACATTGAGCTCCAATTTCAAAGCATCACTCATAGACAAGGCCGCAACCTTGCTACAATATTCTGCGGGTAAATATACAGGCAATCCATCTTTCGCAACCGAGGGCAAAGACGGGGCAACGGCTACACTCATACATCCTCATCGATTGAATTTATATGTATCCTTTATAAATACATATTTAAAGGTTGTCAAGCTTGGCCCTGATTCTAATAAAACCCATTCTTGGAATGGCTAACTGTTCACGCTGTGTTACAGGATCTATAAAAATCCAGTGGAAATGATACTGTAATAATTATTTCTTCTTATTCGCCGCGATGCGTTTGGCGGGATCGTTTTCGTTGGTTTGGATCAAATTGCGGTATTTATCGCGCAAAGTTTCAACGATACGATATTGTTCCTTAGGCAGCGCGGCCAAATCGCGGAAAGAAATTTCCTTGGCCAATTCCGCAATTTGCAATTCCAGCTCGATGCGTTGCCCGGAAGAACCGTGCTCTTTTTCCGCTTCGTCCAATTTGGATTTGATTGAATCCACCTTGCGTTTTAGATCCTCGCGGCTATAAGGGCCACCGCCGGTTTGCATATGCGCGGTAAAACCTTCGATGGCGGTGCGCACGGCCCCCGGCAGGCTGAGCTTTAAAATGCCGGATCGCGCCGGATTATTCAGCGGCCCGAACGACCAGCCCTTAATTGTTCCATAGGCGTCCGGATCCTTGGACATATTTTCGGCCGCCGCATCGACGCCATTACTCATCGCCAAGCTTGCGAATTTCTGAAAAGCTTTATCGGGTTCCTGAAAAATATCCGCCAAACGTTGCCGGAAACCCAAAATATATTCTTCGGCACGCCGGGTCATATCCAGATGGCTGCGCAACGTATCCAGCGTTTTGCCGTAACTGCGCAAATCCTCCAGCTGCGCAAACAGCTGAAGCAATGAATTGATTTTATCTTTAGCTTCCGGATTTTCGGTGTTCATGAATCCATCGATTATTAATAATAACACGATCTTACCCAGAACGGGCGGCAAAAATCCAGAGTTTTCCTGGTTTTAATTATGTTTTTCCTCGGCTGCTTTCTGCCGTTCCAATAAAACCACACTTAATGGCACCACCATATATTCACTATTTTCTATGGCCACCAACCATTCTTTTAACGCTGAAATAGTGTTAGGCCGAGGATGGCCGATGGCAATCGCGGTGCCTTGCTTGCGGGCGGCTTTTTCCAGTTTTTTAAATTCCTCTTTTATTTTTTCGCTGTTATCCACATCATCCAGAAACACATCGCGCGCGCCGCTTAACATTCCCATCTCCTGCGCCTTTTTTCCGGCAACGCTTTTTGCGGATGTCATCGAATCGACGAAAATCAGATCGCGTTTTTTGATTTCTTCCAACACTACGCCCATGCGATGTGCGTCAGCGGTAAAAAAACTGCCCATGTGATTGTTTATGCCAATATAAGAATCCCATTTGTCCAGATTTTCATGCAAATTCGCCAGAATTTCTTCGTCGGTCATATCGGTCATCAACGCATTCGGCCCCGGATGCGCGTCCACATCTTCGGCTTCCATCGGCACATGCGCCATGACTTCGTGCCCTGCCGCGCGCGCGGCATTGGCTTGGCGTTGTAAATTCGGGGCATATGGCAAGAATGAAATGGTCAGCGGCGATTTCACATCGATAATTTCTTTGGTACGATTCGCATTCACGCCGGCATCGTCAAAAATAATCGCAATCAGTTTTTTATCGCGGTAGGCATAAGGCGGCAGGATAATCGCATTTTCTTTCCATCCCTTGGATGGTTTATCCGCCAATATTGGCGCGGGTTGCGGTTCGGTTGGCGTTGTCAACGGCGGCGTTATAGGTGCGGCATGTTCCGATGGCGTTTGCGGCGTTTCCATATGCGGTGCGGACGCTGGTTCGACATGCGTTTCGGGGGCCGTGACTTGTTGTTGCGGCACTAATATCGATGTAACTTGCTGCGCGGTGTGATCTTTGGCGACAAAATATCCGACCGACACGCCCACCGCCACCGCCAAGCCATAAACAAAGAAAATCCCGATTATGATGCGTAAAACAATCTTCCAAGGATTTCTTTTGCCGGTCATGATTATCCTGTATTGACGAAATGTTAGAACTAAAGTAGAACATAAATGTACCGGTTTTGTTCGATACCGGACATGATGGATTTTTAAATTACTATGCCCTTCCCCAGGGTGCAATCCCGGCGCCATACCGCGGACAAGAGAGGTGTTTCATGTTAACTTCAAAACAACACTCGTTATTGGTGTATATCGACGATTATATAAAAGAAAACGGCGTATGCCCATCGTTCGAAGAAATGATGAAGGCGATCAAGTTGCGCTCCAAATCCGGCGTGCATCGTTTGATCATGGCGCTGGAAGAACGCGGATTTTTACGCCGCCTGCCCAACCGCGCCCGCGCCCTCGAAGTCGTCAAATTGCCGATGGCCGACCAAAAAGAAGATAAATCGAAAAAGAAAAATGTGCTCGCCGCTTATGCCAGTTTGGTGCAAGTGCCATTGCTGGGTAAAATTGCCGCCGGCAATCCAATCGAAGCGATTGAAAACGCCAATAGCAATATTGACGTACCGCCATCCCTGCTGGGCCGTGGCCAACATTACGCGCTGATGGTCGAAGGCGATTCGATGATCGACGAAGGCATTTATGACGGCGATATCGCCATCATTCAATATGTGCATACCGCCGAAAATGGTCAGATCGTAGTAGCGTTGGTGGACGAAGAAGATGTCACCTTAAAAACCTTGCAGCGCCGTAAAAACGATATGATCGATCTGATCCCGGCGAACGATGCGCACAAAACCCAGACTTATCACAGCAAACAAGTTAAGGTTCAGGGCGTGTTGAAGGGCTTGTTACGCCGATACTAATATCATTGGCTACCCTCCCCTTGAGGGAGGGTCAAAGTTGCAATAGCAACTTTGGGGTGGGGACATAGTATTGATATTAAGTTTGCTTTTAATTGTTAGACAAAATCCCCACCCCAAAATTTCTGACGAAATTTTGTGCCCTCCCTCAAGGGGAGGGCAACTATTTTTGAGGGCGCCATGGGCGGCCACGCGATGCCGCATCAACAGGCTCTGCATACCACTGCCCATTTTGTAACGACAAACTGGTTACGCCATTTTCCTTGAAATAGGCGCGGTCCATAATAATTTTCGCGCCGCAATTGCGTGGCGCATACATTGCCGTGACAATCACATCCACTTGTCCGCAATCTTCAACAAAGGCTGCCGGCTTTCGAACAAAACTGACGCGCCGCTCGCCAATATTGTAAATACAAGCCAACGCGTCGCAACGCACTTGCCGATTGCCGCCTTGCCACAGGCTTTCATCGCGCCAATCCAAACTGTCCGCCTGGCCGTAATATTTATTCCAAATCTGGGCGATGAATTTTTCCCGTTTTACATTCGATAGCGCCAGCAACCCCTGCTCGGTCCGCACCGCCAATAATTCCGCATCATCCGCCACCATTACATCCGGCAACACAATATGCCAGGCTAGTATAAGGCCGATGGCAATCGGAATAAGTCCAAAATAACGCCAAGGCCGCAGCCATAACATCAACCATAATCCGCCAAATACCATCCACAAAACGCTGGCCGCGGTGATTGCCGGAATAATAATTTGCGATCCCGGCATTTGCGCAATGGTTTTGGCGATATTCAATAATCCATCAACGCCCATGCCCATCAATTGCAACGGCCCATATTCCAAGCCTAACGGCATGGCGAGCAATACGATAACGACAAGCGGCATAATCCAAAATGTTACTAATGGCCCTGCAAGCGTATTCGCCAAAATTCCTTGAAAGGTCAGTTGATGAAAATGATAGGCAATCAGCGGCGCGGTTGCGAGGCTGGCGATAAAAGAAGTCATCGCCGATAACACGAAATATTCCGCGACTTTGATATACCAGGCGCGCGGCGCGCGATGTTGCCGTTGCCAAGTTTCATAGGCAGCAATCAACGCCACCACCGCTGCGAACGATAATTGAAAACTAACATGCATTACGCTTTCGGGGCGCAGCAATAAAATAATCATCGCCGCCACTGCTACCAAGCGCATCGATAGCGCCTCGCGGTCCAGCAATACGGCTAAAAACACAATCGCGATCATTACAAAAGCGCGTTGGGTCGGCACATCAAAACCGGAAATCAATAAATAGATAAAGGCGCCCGCGAGCGCCGCCAATGCCGCTATTTTTTTAGCCCAGACCGAAAACCCCGGAATCCATAGTAATAAGAACCGCAACAGAAAAAATACGAATCCACCAAATAGGGTTAAATGCAGTCCCGATACCGATAAAATATGTTGCAATCCCGATTGCCGCAAATCCTGCATCGCATCCATCGAAACGCCGCTTTGTTCCGATGTGATCAAGGCCGCCGTTACCGCCGCGGTATCGCCATCCAAATACCGATACACATCCTGAATAATGTTGTCACGCAAGGCCTCGACCCACATCATGAAACCGCCAGCCTCGTTCCGCCGTAGAATCTCCACATTCCCCATGGCGAATCCAACGCCGCCAATACCGTCAAAATATAATTGCCGAGCAAAATCATACCCGCCTGGCGTTGTCGGCCCGTTTGGCGGGGATACCATCGCCAGAACTTTAACGCGATCGCCTACCTGCACCTCGCCCGCCGTGCGCAGTTTCAATCTGATTTGTTGCGGCAATATAGGGTGGTAACTTTTCCGGGCATCGAATTGCACATCGAACCATAAATCGCTCAAAACTATCCGCCCACTTTCTTCCGCCCGGTCGATCGACCGCACCGTGCCCTCGATACTCACCGGGCCGATTTCCTGGGATAGCAATCGCGTGGCAAGGCTTTGGGTACGCCATTGCGCTACGAACAGGCCCAGCGCCAGCATCGTAGCGGCGATAAAGACCGCCTCCAGCCAGACTTTGTTGCCGGACATACGGTTGGCGATCACAAACCCGCCCATGCTGATAACCAGCAAAAACCCGGCGATAAAGATAGACGGCTCGACCGGCAGCAGGAAATAGGTCGCAATGCCAGCCCCCAATAAAACCGGAAGCCAGTAAAACATCCTCGCCTGTTCGGCGGTGAACTGGGCGGAAAAGTAATGATATATTTTTTGAAAAACGGTCACGCAGTTGAGCCAAATTAATGTTACCCTCCCCTTGAGGGAGGGTCAAAGCCGCCGTGAGCAAGGGTTGGTGTGGCGGCTTGCGCAAACATAGGCGGGTTTGGGGTGGGGATGCGGTGGTAAATATTATAAATCCTGTTGATTGGATAGGCTGAAGTCCCCACCCCAAAAATGCTGCCGCATTTTTGACCCTCCCTCAAGGGGAGGGTAATTTCTTTTTGTAAAACGATTCTCATTCTAAAACTCCATCTTTATTAAAGCACGCTTTTGGTCTATAAGCGAAGTGGAATTTATAACGCGCTAAGGAAGCCCAATTCTATGACCATCGTTACCCGTTTCGCCCCATCGCCCACCGGATTTTTGCATATCGGTAGCGCCCGTACTGCCTTGTTCAATTGGCTGTTCGCTCGCGGTAAAGGCGGTAAGTTTTTATTGCGCATCGAAGATACCGATCAAGAACGCTCCACGCCCCAAGCGGTCGATGCCATTTTTAAAAGCATGAACTGGCTCGAATTGGATTGGGATGGCGAAGTGGTTTACCAGATGGCAAGATCATCCCGCCATGCCGAAGTCGCGCGTGAAATGCTAGCCAAGGGTAACGCCTATTATTGTTATTGCAGCCCCGAAGAATTGGAAGAAATGCGCGCCAAAGCCCAAGCCGAAGGCCGCCAGCCGCGTTACGATGGCACTTGGAGAAATCGCGATCCCAAGGATGCTCCCGCAGGTGTGAAACCGGTGATAAGATTAAAGGCACCGCAGACCGGTACTAATACTATTCATGACGAAGTACAGGGTGAGGTTACCGTATCGAACGAACAGTTGGACGATATGATTTTACTGCGATCCGATGGCACGCCGACTTATAATTTGGCGGTGGTTGTGGACGATCATGATATGAATATTACTCACGTAATTCGTGGTGACGATCATTTAAACAACGCCTTTCGCCAATATCAGATTTACAAAGCGATGGATTGGAAAGTGCCGTCTTTTTCGCATATCCCCTTGATTCATGGACCCGATGGCGCAAAATTATCGAAGCGCCATGGCGCGTTGGGAGTAGAAGCGTACCGCGATATGGGTTACCTGCCCGAAGCGATGCGCAATTATCTGCTGCGTTTGGGCTGGGGCCATGGCGATACGGAAATTGTGTCAATGGCAGAAGCGCAAAAGATATTTTCACTGTCCGGTATTGGCCAGGCGCCGTCGCGGCTCGATTTCGATAAATTGAATTCGGTCAACGCGCATTATATCCAGGCCGCAGACGATCAGCGTTTATTAAATCTGACTATCCCTCACATCGAATCGGAATTGGGCACGCCATTGAACGATTTTCAAAAAGCGCGCTTGTTAAAAGGCATGAAGGGATTAAAACCCCGCGCTAAAACGATTTTAGAATTGGCCAAGGCTGCCCTGTTTTATGTGCGCCCATTGCCATTGCCGATGGATGAACCCGCCCGCGCCGCCATTAACGACAATACCAAACCGAAATTACAAGCGGTGTTGGGCATTTTGCAATCGTTGAACGATTGGTCGGTGACCACCATCGAACTCGCCATCAAAGATTATCTAAAAACCAACAATCTGAAACTAGGCGATTTAGGCCCCGCCCTGCGCGCCGCGCTGACCGGTACGTTGCAAAGCCCGGCCTTGTTCGAAGTGATGGAAGTACTGGGCCGCGAAGAAGTGCAAAAACGCTTGCAAGCCGCTTAGACCAAGGATAACATTATTGCTCATTTAGGGAAATTATTATGACGCATTTACACCCCCATACAAACGAAGCCGGTCTTGCCGTTGCAAAATGTTTACTGGATATCAAAGCGGTCAATCTGCGCCCCGATCAACCTTATACGCTGACATCGGGCTGGGCTTCGCCGACATATATCGATTGCCGCAAAGTGATTTCATTTCCAAAAGTGCGTCAGACCATCATCGGTTACATGGCCGAAGTCGCGAATAAAATCGGCAAAAATAAAATCGATGCGGTAGCGGGCGGTGAAACCGCCGGCATTCCATACAGCGCCTGGCTGGCTGAAAAAATGGATATGCCGATGCTGTATGTGCGCAAAAAGCCGAAAGGTTTCGGCCGCGGCGCGCAGATCGAAGGCGATTTCAAAGAAGGCCAAAAGATTTTATTGGTCGAAGATTTGGCCACTGACGGTGCCAGCAAAGTGGCGTTCGTCAACGCATTGCGCGATGGCGGCACCGTTGTGACCGATTGTGTGGTTGTATTTTATTACGGCGTGTTCCCATCCACCGGCCAATTGGAAAGTGCGAATGTGAACATGCATTATTTATGCACTTGGGAACATATTCTAGAAGCGGCAAGCGCGGGAAAATATTTCGATGATATCACTATCGCCAAGGTACGCGAATTTTTGAAAGATCCCGCCAAATGGTCCGAATCCCATGGCGGCGCCAGTATCGAAACCGCAAAACTGTCGTCGGTAATGGCGAGCAAGTTGTAAATTTGAATCAGCATTTTTCTCCCTCCCCCTTGTGGGGAGGGATAGTTATTCTTAGGCGCGATAGCGCCTTAGAATAACTTGGGTGGGGGTATGCGGTGATAGAGATTTACCCCCACCAAGAAAATCTAAGTAAACTAGCGTTTACTAAGATTTTCTACCCTCCCCACAAGGGGGAGGGCGATATGTTAATACCTAACGACTGATTTCTAATTCCCGAAAATGCCTTTTTTAATATCCTCAAACCCTTTTTTGACGGTGCCTTTACTGATGCTTTTCAGGCCCTTTTCGATCAGGTTGCTGGGCAATTTGGCATCCAGGTTTTTGGACAGGCTGTTCATCACGATCTCACTGGCTTCCGCCACGGTGACAGTCTTGCCTTCACGGCCAATATCGCGCAAATGAATATCGGCGATCTGAATCCGTTGCGATGCGGTTTGCCCGGCGAAATTGAACATCGGCGTTGCCGCGATATCGGTAATGTCCAGATTGCGGATAATCAGCTCGCGCGGCGGCTTGGTCTTGCCGCTAACTTTACTTTCTTTTGCCGGTGGCGGCGAAATAACTTTCACTACATTGTCAACGTTATTGCCATTTTCATTCACCTCGTAATAAACGCTTAGTCCGTTCAAGGCAATGCGATCCACCACCAATACCGGTTCCATCAAACTGTGAATGTCGAAATGCGCTTCACCTTCGGTCAAATGCAGCAAATGCGGGCTGTTAAATCCGGTCGGATTGCCGATGGTCAAACTGCGGATCGCGATCTGTCCGCTGGTCAAGGTTAAATTCAAACCGCCAATATGCACCGGCACTTTTAAATTATTGGTGGCCACCCGTTCGATCATGGTTTTGACGATCCAGTTTTTGCCGACATTGACCGCCAACACAATGACCGCCAGAATAACCAGCACGGTCAGCAAGGATTTCTTTTTGCCCTTTCTGCGATTACGCGCCATAAAACTTCTCCCTATTTCTTTTTATTGATTAGACCGTGGGTCAATGCCTCGCGTTCGTCGAACACAAAACATTCCCCTTGCCAAAGGCTTTGGTCGGCGGGAACATCCTCGAGATATTTTAAGATTCCGCCTTGCAGATGATAGACTTCTTTGAAGCCTTGTTGCAGCAAAAAAGAAGTCGCTTTCTCGCATCTTATCCCGCCGGTGCAAAACATGGCGATCGGCCGGTCTTTTTTATCGGCCAAGTGCGCTTCGACATAGGCTGGAAACTGGCCGAAACTGGTCGTTTTAGGATCAATCGCCCCCTTGAACGTTCCGGCGGCGTATTCATAATCATTGCGCGTGTCGACCAAAATCACATCCTCGCGGCTGATCAAGTCGTTCCAATCCTTCGGTGCGACGTAATTGCCCACCAAATTGCTTGGATCCACGGGTTGTTTCATAGTTACAATTTCCGGTTTCACCCGGATTTTCAACCGGCCAAACGGCATGGTAGCGGCGGCGGATGTTTTCCAGGTTAAATCCGCCAATTCGGGATGGGATTTGATGTAATCTAGCGCGTTGGCGATGCCATCTTCTGGCCCGGCGATAGTCGCGTTAATGCCTTCCTCCGCCAGCAAAATAATACCGCGCACGCCATTTTCTTCGCACACCAGGCGAATGGGATCCAACATCTCGCGGCATCGCGGCAAAGCGACGAATTTATAAAATGTAACTACCGATAACATATTAATTCCAATATCTTATAAGACATTGTTTATTTAATTTTTTCACGCCTGTAAAGGGGATATTGTCTGATTCTACCCTCCCCTTGCGGGAGGGTCAAAGCCGCGAAGCGGGTTTGGGGTGGGGATGCGGTGGTTGATATTATAGACAATCTTAATTAGATAGACTGAAATCCCCACCCCAAAATTTGCGTTGCAAATTTTGACCCTCCCTCAAGGGGAGGGTAATTATTTAATTGTCAATCATCACTTTGGTATATTTATAAAGCGCATTATAAACGCCCAGCAAATCCCTGGAATTATTGCGTAATTTTTTGATGGCGCGTTGATGTTTTTGAACCGTTACGCCATCGCCACGCTGAATCGGGCCAGTTAGGGCAGCGCGTGGGCCAATCGCAATGGTATTGCGCAAGGTGGCATGCAAAATCGGCGCCAAAGCCGCCCGGAATTCCGATTCGCGCAAGCCGATTTGCGCGGCAATATCGCCCGACGCCCCAACCAATGTTGTCAGGTAATTTGCAGCCATGCACACCGCGCCATGATAAGCATTCTTTTGATCCGGTTTTACGGTCACCATTTTCCCGCGCAATTTTTGGATAATCGGCTTCATCGTGGCCAGCGCCCTGCCCCGCCCCTCGCAAAACCAATAAGTTCCCGGCAAGGCGCGTAAACCCGATTTCAAATTTGGAAAACTTTGCAGCGGATGGCAACTCGCGGTGAACACGCCCTTACGGCGCAGCGGCGATAATAAATCGCTATTCTCGCTGCCGCTGCAATGCACCGCGACCGCGCCTTTTTTCCATTCCAGCCGCGCCAGCGATTTCGCCGTTTTTGCAATATTTTGATCTTGGGTGGCAATGAAAACGATATCGGCATCACCTACATCCGGTTTCTGCCCACGCCCAAAAGCGCGCACATTAAATCCCGCTTTATGCAGCGCAGTCCGCAATACGCCGCCTAATTTACCATTACCGATAATGACGATTTGTTTTTTTGATTTCATTTTATTTTTTGCCCAATATCCGCCGCATATTGATCTGCATTGCCACTGTGAATAACCATATCGATCATTATATCCGGATTCATCTGGTTACGGAACCAGGTATATTGCCGTTTGGCATATTGACGGGTTTTGGTTTTCGCCATGGCCACCGCTTCATCCCGCGCCATTTCGCCGCGCAAAAACGCGCGCAGCTCTGGAATTCCTTTGGCTTTTAGCGCGGTATTGTTCGGTAAACTGGGCATAGCCTCGATGGCTTTTACTTCATCCAGCGCGCCGGATTTCAGCATCGCATCGAACCGCGTCTCGCACCGTGCATAAATTTCCGCGCGCGGAGGCAACAACGTAATCAGCGTGTACCGCATTTCATTTTGCCCGGCGCGGTTGCCTTGAAAATTGGCCAGCGATTGTCCGGTCTGCATAATAACTTCCAATGCCCGCGCGGTGCGTTGTTTATCATTCGGTTTCAATCGCGCCGCCATCACTGGATCGCGGGATAATAATTCGCGGCGCAACCCTTCGACCCCATCCGAATCCAAAATTTCCTGTACTTTGGCGCGGGTGGCCGCATCGACATCGGGAATATCCGATAGCCCATCCATCAACGCGCGGAAATATAATCCAGTCCCGCCCACCAGAATCGGCAACTTGCCTTGCGCCAGGACATCCGCAATTTTGGCAGAAGCCAGTTTTTGCCACGATGCGGCGCTGGATTGCGCGGCAATGGACATTACGCCATATAATTCGTGCGGCGCCATTTTTTGTTCCGCCGTATCGGGCTGACCGGATAAAATTGGAATTTCCCGATACAATTGCATCGAATCGGCGTTAATCAGTACGCCCCCCACCCGCCGCGCCAATGCCAAGGCCAAGGCCGATTTCCCGCTGGAAGTCGGTCCGCCGATTACAATTGTATGTGGATAAGTGCCCTGATTTGCCATTGTCACGAAACTATCATTTGTCATCGTGTTTTTGAACCTTATTCTTTTATCCATAACAGGGAGGATTGTTCCATGAAGCTGAAAACGCAACCAACCCCAAAAGGACCTTTGGTTACACCTGTGAAACCAACCAGATATGCGTTAAGACAGGCGGCACAAAGAAGAGCCGCAAGCGCCGCGACGCTATAAAGCGCAAGACGCGAAATTGCCCATGCGATTGGCGGCCATTTAAGCCACATGAATGGCCAATTCAAAAAAGCGGCATCTACCGCCGCCGCAAGAAAATTCTGCCGTGAAAATGGGCGATAGATAAAAACAAAAAAGCCGGGAATAATCCCGGCTTTTCAAGGTTACAGGGGAGCTACTAGTTATTCGGATCCTCTAATTTAAGAGCGACAAAGCGCACATCCCCGGCCCTGTTCAACAGCAACAATACCGAATTGCGTTTGTCTTTTTTTGCTTTTTCAATTTTGGCGATCGCTTCGTCTGGCGAGGAAATATCTTCCTGCGCCACCTGCACGATCACATCGCCCGCGCGGATACCCTGCTCCGCGGCGTTTGATGTTCCATCAAGTCCGATAATCACCGCGCCAGATTTTACATCGGCGGGAATTTCAAACCGTTGGCGCAAGGCCTGAGTAATTGGCGACAAGGACAAGCCAATCACCCGGGATTTCGCGACCGGTTTTTCAACCGGCTTTTTGCCGCTGGCCGGAACCAGATCCTTTTCCTCGTCCTCGTTCAATTGCGCGATCTTAATGCGCGCGGTCTGCTCGCGGCCTTTGCGCCAGAAAGTGACATTGACGTCCTGGCCGATATCGGTGTCGGCAACGATGCGCGGCAATTTTTTCATCTCGTCGATTTCCTTGCCGTTAAAACCGGTGATAATATCGCCGACTTCCAATTTGCCAGTAGCCGGGCTGTTGGGGGAAATACCCGCAACCAATGCGCCACGCGCGCCGCCTTTCAAATTAAAGTTTTCGGCGATTTCCGGCGTTACGCCTTGGATACGCACGCCAAGCCAGCCGCGTTTGGCATGGCCGAATTTCTGCAATTGTTCGATAACCGGTTTGGCGGAATTCGATGGTATCGCGAAACCGATACCGATGCTGCCGCCCGAGGGCGAGAAAATGGCGGTGTTAATGCCAACCACTTCGCCTTTGGTATTGAACATCGGGCCGCCCGAATTGCCGCGATTGATCGACGCATCGGTTTGAATAAAGTCATCATAAGGTCCGGCGTTGATATCCCGCGCTCGCGCGGAAATGATACCGGCGGTAATGGTGCCGCCAAGACCGAATGGATTGCCGATGGCAAGCACCCACTCGCCCACCCGCGCGGAATCGGAATCGCCCCAGGAAACATAGGGAAGTTTCTTATCGGTTTTGACTTTTAACAAAGCCAAATCCATTTTCTTGTCGCGGCCGACAATTTCGGCCTTCAGTTCGGAATTATCGTGCAAGATAACGGTAATTTCATCGGCGTCGTCAATCACGTGATTATTGGTCACGATATAGCCGCTGGGATCGATAATGAAACCGGAACCAAGCGCGGTGGATTTTTGCGGCACAGCGCGGCCGCCATCCATACCTTGCATTTGCTGGTCAAAGAAATCTTTAAAAAACTCCTCGAACGGAGATCCCGGCGGGAATTGCGGTAAATCCGGCATTGTCCTGCGATTTTCTTTTACAATCTGAGTGGTGGATACGTTTACCACCGCCGGCAACAGCTTGTCGGCCAGGCTGGCAAAGCTTGGCATAACCACCATATCGGCCGCGCCAGTCGGAGCCCGCAAAGGTTCCGCCGCGAATGAAGGCATCGCGATTGCAGCGATAACAAGGAAAACAAAAATGTTGAAAGTTTTTCTGATTTTCTTGATTGGGTCAAACATTGACATACTCCGTTAAAATATTTGGGTCATTTTAAGACAAATCTTGTGGCAAAATTATGGAAGGCTATTTGGGGATTATTTTTGCTATTTCAAGGCATAGACCAAGGCCACGCCAAAAGCCGCCACAATGGTTCCAAACAAGCGGATTTGATCGGGCCCGATATCCCGAATCGCTTCTAACAAAGCTTTAGCCTGCGCCGGAAAAATGGCATAAATCAGGCCTTCGATGACCAACATCATGCCAAATCCAGCCAGCAGATAATGCCCGAATCCTTCCATATTAATAATTCTTCAGATATTTCATAAAATCGCTTTCGGGCGACAAGACCATGGTGTTATCGCCATTCGTCATCGATTCCCGGTACGCCTGAAGCGTGCGATAAAGCTGAAAGAATTTTGGATCGCGGCTGTAGGCATCGGCCAGAATTCTGGTTTTCGACGCATCTCCATCGCCGCGCAGAATTTGCGATTCCTTGTTCGCGTCGGCCAGCAATACGGTGCGTTCCTTATCCGCCGAGGCACGAATTTGCGTCGCCTTTTCCGCGCCTTGCGCGCGCGCTTCCTTGGCACGCTGTTCGCGGTCTGCTTTCATCCTGGCAAAGGTTGAAGCGCTAACCTCTGGCGGCAATTCGGATCTGCCGATACGAATATCGATAACTTCGATGCCGAAATTTTTGGCATCCGCCTTCATCGATTCTTTTACCGCCGCCATGATGTCATCGCGTTTATCGGACAATAAATCCGCAACCGTGATTTTCGCCATTTCGTTGCGCATTTTATTGTTCAAGGTCGGGCCAAGCCGGTTATTCAGCCCGTCTTCATTGCGCGCAGAGACATAGAATTTAAATGGATCGACGATTTTATAACGCGCATACAAATCGATATTGATGCGCAGTTGATCGCTTAACAATACCGGCGCTTCTGGGGGATCGAGATCCAAAATGCGGGTTTCGAAAAACATCACATCCTGAACGAACGGCAATTTCATATGCAAACCAGGATCTTTTTCGGTGCGAACCAAGGCGCCGAATTGCATCACCACGGTTTGTTCCGTTTGTGGGACAATATAAAACGTGTTGGTTGTCAAAACAAACAGCGCAAAAGCAATAACCAAATAAAAAGCTTTATGAATTTTCATTATTGCACCTCTGCCGGTTGGTTATTGCCCGGCACGTTTGGCCGTTTCATCAAATCCTGCAACGGCAAGAATGGAACCACATTGCCCACCGCTTTACCGTCGACATAAATTTTGCTGGATTTTTTCAAAATTTCTTGCATCGTTTCAATATAAAGACGTTTTGCGGTCAAATCGCTGGATGCCTTGTAGGCGTTATAAACCTGTACAAAACCTTGTGCCTCGCCTTCCGCCTCGCGCACCACTTGTTCTTTATAAGCGGCGGCATCGAGTTTTATTTTCTCCGCTTCGCCCCGCGCGCGGGGAACGATATCGCTGCGATAGGCTTCGGCCTGATTGATTTCGCGTTCCGCATCCTGTTCGGCGCGCTGCACATCGTTAAACGCATCGATAACTTCGGCTGGCGGGTCAATTTTTTGCGGCAACACATCGACAATCAAAACGCCGGCACCATAACTGTCCAGAATGGATTGCAACATTTCTTTTGCTTTCAGCCCCAATTCCTCGCGGCCGCCGCGCACGATATTGTCAAACGTGCGCTGACCGACCAATTCGCGCATAATACTTTCGCCGGCGGCGCGGATGGTGGCCTGCGGATCGCGGATTTGAAACAGGAATTTAACCGGATCGTCGATGCGCCACATAATCCGGAAATGCATATTCAAAATGTTCCGGTCCTGGGTCAACATTTGCCCGGCAGGCGATGTCCCGGCCAATTCACGGCGCGACTGGCCCGACGAGCCGACACCCACGTCGATTTGATTGACGATACCGGTATTGGGTTTCAACACGGTTTCGATCGGAAACGGCAGATGCATATGCAATCCCGGCGCCACTTTACGGTCGAACTTGCCAAAACGCAGCACGACGCCTTCTTCGCCGCCCGAAACACTATATACGCCGGACAGAATCCACAGCGCAAAAACAGCCAGCGCGATCATGCCCCATAATTTTTTGCCATCAACCGGCGGCATCGCCTTGCGGAACATATCTTCAAAATCCGGAGGCAGACCGCCGCCATTGTTTCCGCCGCCTGGTTTATTGCCACGCGATGATTCCTTGCGCCCCCAACCGCTCGACGAACCTTTATTATTATCGCCGGGTGGCGGATCTCCCCAGGGGTTAACTTGATGGATCGTCGGTTTTGGCTTTAACATGGAAAACATGGTTGGAATAACCCTGGATAATGACTTTGGATTAATAAGAAAAAATGCTAGATAGAGACAAAGGAAATGACAGTTTAAACATCATGCGTCTGGCTGGCAAATTTAATTTTTTCGATAGACTGCGATTCAGGCAACGCCGCTCCACACCTTGGAACGTGGCGGATATCCAATATTTGCTGGACAGCGCCGACATGTCCTTGGCGCGGGTGTTGGATGTGCAGGATTTATCCACAAGCGGTGGCAAAATCATACTGTTCCTGGAAATAAACGGCGAGCAATTGTCCCATCGCCAAAAAGTGGAAAAGAAAATCCGCTTAATTCTGGGGCCGCACATTCCGCCGCACCAATTGCAAATTATCATGACCGCGCACCGTGCCGAACCGGCATCGCCGAAACAAGAAATTCCCTGGGGCATTCGCAATGTTAAAAAAATAATTGCGATAGCATCCGGCAAAGGCGGCGTTGGCAAATCGACGACCGCCGTTAATTTGTCCGTCGCCCTGGCCCAATCGGGACAAAAAGTCGGTTTGCTCGATTGCGATATTTACGGTCCATCGATTCCGCGCATGATGGGCATCAATCGCCGTCCGGAGATTTCGCCGGATAAAAAAATGATTCCGCCGGTCGCGCATAATGTCAAATTAATGTCGATGGGTTTTTTGGTGCCGGAAAATTCTGCCAACATTTGGCGTGGGCCAATGGTAATGGGCGCGGTTACGCAAATGCTGGGCGAAGTGGATTGGGGCGATCTGGATATTCTAATCGTCGATATGCCGCCCGGCACCGGCGATGCGCAATTGACATTGGCGCAACGCGCGCCGCTGGCCGGCGCGATTATCGTATCGACGCCGCAAGACATCGCCCTGATCGATGCGCGCAAGGCCGTCGCGATGTTTCAAAAAGTAAACGTGCCGATTTTAGGCATCATCGAAAATATGAGTTATTTTGAATGCCCACATTGCCATGAACACACGCATATTTTTGCCCATGGCGGCGCGCGCGCGGAGGCCGAAAAACTAGGGGTTGAATTTTTGGGGGAGATTCCGCTGGATATTAAAATTCGGGAAAATAGTGACGCCGGTCGACCCCTGGCCACACCTTTCGATGCCATCGCCCAATCTGTTTTGCAGTCCGTTTTAGAATCGGCTTAGGAGCCAACCCCATCCAACCCGGATCCGCAAACTAGCGCGCAGACTTTTTCATGGGCGCGGACTTTGACCTTGCCGGTTTGCAAGGCGGCGATGGCCGCCGCTCCAGCGAGTTCCGCTGCGATGCCCATTTCAAACCACAACCATTCGGCCGCCTGTTTCATTTCTTCGTCGCTGACCAATACGATTTTTTCCACATGTTTGCGGACAATTTCAAAATTGGTGCGCGTGGTCTGGCTCATCGATAATGTGCCGGCGCGCGTGTTGACCGACGACAATTTCACCAATTTGTCCTGGCGCAAGGATTGATATAATGTGGGCGCGCCGGTGGGTTCAACGCCGATAATCCGAATTTTTTTATTGATGCCGTGCGCGGCCAATCCCATCCCGCCGATCAAACCGCCGCCACCAATTGCGACCACCAGCACATCGACATCCGGCAAATCTTCGAGAATTTCGAGGGCCACGGTCCCCTGCCCCGCGATAACGCCACGATCGCCGAATGTATGGATAAACGGAATATTTTGAATTTTCGATTCTTCACGCGCATTCAACAGGGCCTCGTGAAAAATTGTGCCGCCCGTTACCGTTACGCCGCCAAATTCATGCATGTTATGGCGCTTGGCTGGATTGATCGATTCCGGCACATAGATCGTGGCGTGCGTTCCAGCCTGCATCGCGGCATAGGCGACCGCAATGCCGTGATTGCCGCCCGACGCCGTGATAACGCCATTTTTTAAATCCGATTTTGGCAGACTTAGCACGCGGGTCAATGCACCCCGCGCCTTGAAACTGCCGGTGACTTGCAAATTTTCCAATTTCAAAAATAAATTCCGCGCGCCTTTTATATCGTACAGCAAATTGCGCGCCGGGATTAACGGCGTGCGCCGCACGAACGGCGCGATCAATTGCCGCGCCAGCAAAACATCGTGAATCGACAAAGCGCGGCGATTGGCAGCGACGGATTTTGCCGGCAATTCCGGTTGGCGGCGCGAAGCCGCTTTGCCTTTTTTGAACAATAATTTTTTCATGAGCCGATAGGTAATAAAATCCGCGTAAACGAATCATATTCATTATCCCCGAATTGCGGCGGCAAATCACCACCGCCCGGCAGGAACGGCAAAAATATTGCGTTGCGGTGCGGCTGTCATGCCGCGCTTGGGCGGAGAAATCGATAGTGTGTCCATTTGATGCGATGAATCTATTGCATCGATTTAAAAATAAAACATTCCCCTCCCTTCGGGAGGGGTCGGGGGAGGGTAAGGCTCAGCATTGCAAATATCAAAATGAGTGGAATACAAAAAGATGGGAACCTTGCCCCCACCTAACCTCCCCCAAAGGGGGAGGAATATTTTAAACTTGATCCGCTACTGAAAAACCTAAGCGCTTTTGGCTTTTGGCAGGCTGGTGGCGTTATCGTTAATGCCCAGCGATTCGCAGAATTCTTTCCATTCGCGTTTACCAAGACCTGCGGTTTCCTCGGTGACTTTTTCGCCGGCCAGCATGCGTTTTAAAACCGTAACGCCCTGTTTGGAAATATTCAACGCGCCTTCGCGGTATTGGGTATAGGCTTCGAACGTATGCGGTACCCAGCGTTTCATGGTTTCCAATAATGTTTCGGCGTAAACGCGGATTTCATATTGCGCGTGCGGATCGGCGCGCAGACGGCAGAAATGCATTAAATTATGCAAATCGGTTTTCCAATACCATTGCGTATAGAAATTCAGATTCAAATTCATCCGCGCGAGTTCCCGCGCCAGGCCCGATTTGTTCGGATCCAGAATTTGCGGTTCGGTTTCTTCGCCGCCATCTTCGCCCTTTAAGTTCATCATTTCCATGTAATGTTGATAGCAGCGTTCGGAATCTTCGCGCAGGATTTTCAAAACTTTTTGCGCCTCGTCCCCTTGCAACACATCGCCGCGGCCCTGGCGGTTGGATTTGGATTGCACGCCCAATTGTTCCATTGCTGGAATATAAAACTCGCGGTCCATGATCGAATAACGCGCGGAATATTCATTCACGTTCGCGGTGCGGTGACGGATCCATTGCCGCGCGATGAAAATCGGCAATTTGATATGATATTTGATTTCGCACATTTCAAATGGCGTCGTGTGCCAATGACGCAGCAAGTAATTAATCAGGCCTTTGTCTTCTTGCACCTTTTTCGTGCCCTTGCCATACGATACGCGCGCAGCTTGTGTGATCGCAGAATCGTCGCCCATATAATCGACGACGCGAACGAAACCGTGATCCAAAACCGGCAACGGATTGTATAAAATCTCTTCGAGCGCCGGCACGGTGGCGCGGCGGGTTTGCGCCTGGCTGGCGCGGATTTGTTCGATTTCGGCTGCTTGCTGTTTGCTGACGGTCATGCGATTTTCCCCTTGTTAGACTTTATATTTATTAACGGAATACCCCGCGCTTGACCATATAGAACATATTCAAAATGACGGATCTGGTGGGTAAGTCAAAATATCCTACATTGACAATATCTTTAAAGGAAATAATATACAAAGTCACAACAACTTACCCATTATTGGAAAGCATATCCATGATCCCCGCCATTCAAAGAATTATCGACATTGACCCCAAAGCCGCATTGGTCGATTGCACTTTATTATGGCAGGCTTACTGGCAAGCTTTGTCTCCGCGGGAATTGGAGGAGATAGCAAAATCTTCTTCCACCGGCACAAGTACGGATAAAGCGGCGACAATCATAGGTTCTTTAGCCGACCCGCAAGCAATAAAAACAGCCTTCCGGGAAAAATTGCAGCAAACGGTACAAGCAGCAGGCACCCCCGCCGCCTTGCATCTGTTATTGCAACAATCAATAACACTATGTGAAGAAGAAACAAAAAGATTGCTGTGCTCCTTAAAGTCCACAACTATGGATGATAATAATTGGCAATCTCATCTGCTCAAAACGATGCGGGAACATGCCATTGTTGAAACCACGCCTTTGGCGGAATTGATTTATGCTCATGATCCTTCCGTACAAAACGTGGTAGGGAAATTGAAAAAGCTTTTGCCGCAATTAGATCGCCTTGTTCATGTGGATCAACTTTCACCTTGGTTTCCCGCGCTGGAAACTTATCCTATCATGATCTCTGCGGCGTTGACAGCGCTTACAGCCGGCAAACCGCCGCTGCCATTAGTAAAAGAAATTCTAAAAGATTTTAATTCCACATACTTATTATGCGCCCCGATGGCGGCGGTCAGCAATCTGGCTTTCCATTGCGACAAAAATCGCGCAAGTCCGGATACCGCTTTTTCCGAAGCGCAACTCAGCTATATGAGCCGCGATATTGGTAATTTTTTGAAAATAGTGACAAGCCAATACGCCTCCCCGGAAGCCTATGCGGCCTATAGCCAAAAACCAGGAGCCAACGAAGATTTGTCGGCAGAAGAATTGACGCTGCGCGACCGCAACATGGACGATTTTTTACAAAGAATGCGCACTCGCGGGTTTTACGATTATTGGGGACTTGTACTCGATATCAAAAAATCTCCGCTTCGATTCATCAAAGATTCCGCAAATCAAGCAACTTTGCCCTCTCAACCACGAAAGGTAGAAAAAATTTTTGCCTCTGCCGAAACGCAACCTCGGCTTATTCTGGATTGCTGCGATATTTTCGGCAGTTTAGTAGAGCAGGAAATTTGTCGCCTCATGCCGGGATTACTCGCGGAAAAACAGGCTTTATCCGCTTCGTCAGAGAGAACCGGCAAAATCAATTCTCTCCAGCTAGCTTTAAAAACTCGAATGGAACACTATCGTTAAAGATAAGTCTGAGCAGGCATTATTGGCCTATCGCCAAGCATTGTTTGGGCGATTTCAGCAGTGTGGATTTTTTTGCTAAGCGGTTATAAAATAGGCTTAGTGTTGATGTTCCGGCTTAATATACCCTTCCCACAAACGGGCCGCCGCAACATAGGGCACGTTATGAAACACTAACCCACGATCCGGTTTGTGACTGATCAAGTTGATGGATGGCGGCTCCGGCCAAATGCCGATCGGCTGCTTAGGTAACATGCGCAATTCCACCGCCGGGGCAATACTACCACCAATATGCGCCGGACGATTTTGCCACATTCCATGCACATTGCGGTGTACATGGCCGCAAATCACGCCCAGAATATTGGGATGCCGCGCAAACAATTCCGCCAAACGGTCTACCCCTTCCAAACAGCGAAATTCGTCCATCGCTTCGATACCGCTTAGAAACGGCGGATGGTGCGTGGCAATCAATACCGGTTTAGATCCAGACAATCGCAATTGTTCTTCTAGCCAAGTTAAGGTCTCAGGGCGCAACGCGCCAGCATGCTGGCCGTCTATTAAAGTATCTAGGGCAAAAATATCCATTGCCGGATTTTCGATTTTATAATCGATCAGCGGTTGTGTGCCAAGATAAGCGTGACCCGAAAAAACGGCGCGTAAATTAGTCCGGTTATCGTGATTTCCTGGCATAATAAAATAGGGAATTTGTAATTCATCTAAGATTCTTTTAGCGCGCTCATATTCTTCCATGGTGCCGGTACTATCCGCGATATCGCCGGTAATTAATGCAAATTGCGGCCTGGTTGGAATACGATTCAGGAAGGAAACCGCCTGGCGCAACCGAACGCCATTTGGATAATCTAACGATTCTTTTGTTTCGGTTGGAATATGTAAATCGGTCAATTGGGCAAATAACATGGGTTTCAAGGCCTTTATTACTGTCAATAGTAGTAGAATTTTCACCAAATTACATTATATTAATAACTGCCGGTTTACCGGCTATGACAATAAACACGTTATGAAATAGACGATACGGACCCGGGGGCGGTACCCGGCAGCTCCACCAGCCTTCGCTCGCTACGCGAGCTACGGCTCGGCAAGCCAGTCCAACTACCACAGCACAAGCAGTGTTAGTATAACAGGACGAAGGCTGTCGCGTCGAAGCCCGCAAGGGCGGAGACGGATTGTGAGAAATTAAAGACGGTCTTCATTAGGCAGTCTTTTCCGTTATGGGGCTGAAATAGGATCGACGTGCGTGATAAAGATAACGCTTTTGTCCGGCATGATACCACCGTTACCGGGTCATTTACTAAGTGCCAACGACAACGTTGCACCAGTCGCTTTAGCAGCCTAATAGCTGACTAACGACGCGGTTTTGGGTGATGAACCGGGCAACAGAATCATCACCCGCTTATTCGACATGTTGACCGGTTCATCCAGCCGGTCTAGGTTGGTTAGGCGGTGACCGGCAAATATAAAAACGTACCGGGCAACAGAGACACTGTTCGCTTATCTTGCCAAGAGTACCGGCGCAGTCCGCCGTAGCCTTGGCGAAGGCGGAGCGATAGAATGATCATCCGCTTTATTAGAGGACTAAAGGAAATCGATACGATGACAAAAGAATCCAAACCAGGAAAAGACGTGAAAGCCGCGAAGCCAGAAAGAAAGGCTCCGCCACAACCGGCTTATGTACAATTTCAAGGCGGCTTTCAAAGTGGCCGCAACAAATCCGGCAGCGCCGGGCAAGTATCCGGCGCAAGCTCTCCCATTCGGCGCGGCGGCTCCCGTGGCGGCGGCGGTGGTGGCGGTGGCGGAAGCAGCGGCGGTTAAGTTATTATATGGTGGCAAATAAGCCGCCATTCGTTACGCTTCTGTGTCTTTTGCGCCGCGAAAATGGCGCCAAGAAATAATATGCCGGTATTCTAATAAATTATTGCACTTGGTTTCAAGGAATGGTAACCAAGTATTAAGGTCTGGCGTTCTATGCTGGATCTATGGGAATCCCTTATTTTTTAGGCCCTCTATGACCGAAGACGGAATCCGTTACGAGAAATTGGTGGAAGATGCGTTACGTGGCGTTGTGCGCGCCGCCCTCGCCCAAGTATCTGATGAAGGTCTTCCAGCCGCGCATCATTTTTATATCACCTTCCGCACCGATCACGCCGGCGTCGAAATCCCGGATTACTTGCGCGAAAAATATCCCAGCGAGATGACCATTGTTTTACAATATCAATTCTGGGATTTAATCGTCGAAGAAGATTTTTTCAGCGTCACTTTATCGTTCAATAATGTCGGCGAAAATTTGGTGGTGCCATTCCCGGCGATCACCGGCTTTGCCGATCCGTCGGTAAAATTCGGTTTGCAGTTCCACACGCCGGAACCCGAATTCGAAGAAGAAGAAACCGGCGGCGAAGCGGCCCCGAAGAAAAAGAAAGCCACCACATCCGGCGAAGGGGAAGCCAGCGACGATAAAAGCGATAATGTCGTAACCCTGGATAAATTCCGCAAAAAATAGCCCTTATAAAAACGATCTTGCCTTTGTATACTTTTCGGTTATAAATCTGCCCTATAAACGAATGGGGCACCGATATGGTCACTTATGTTCATACCAATAAACGGGTACATATTCCCAATGAATATGTCGGGGCACAAGACTGGCTTGCATACAATGACAGCGATCGCGAAGTTTGGCGCGATCTTATCACTGCACAGACTCGTAATGTTCGTCCCCGTGCCTGCGCTGAATGGCAACAAGGACTAGAAACGCTCGGACTAACCCCACACGAAATTCCCGATTACCGCAAATTAGATAAAAAGCTTTATAATGCGACTGGCTGGCATTTGGCGGTGGTCAGTTGTTTTATTCCTCCTGATGTTTTCTTTTATCTTTTGTCCAAACGGCATTTTCCGGTCACCGCCTGGCTGCGCGACCGGGAAAACATGGATTACATTCCCGAACCCGATATGGTGCATGATGTTTGGGCGCATACGCCTGTTTTAACCATGTGGCCGTTCGCCGATTATTTGCAAGCTTTTGGCAAAGCGGGCGTCGAAGCCACAAAACGAGGCTGGTTAGAACAAGTACAAGCCCTGTACTGGTATACGGTAGAATTTGGATTAACCCGAAAAGATGGCGATACAAAAATATATGGCGCCGGTATTTTATCCAGCAAGGGCGAAACCATGTATGTGCTGGATAAACCAAGGTCGCATCACATTGCTTTCGATCCATCTCGTGTTATGCGAACCAATTATCGTATCGATGAATTTCAATTGACTTATTTTGTAGTTGATTCCTTTGAACAATTATTGGGACTGGATCAAAGAGAAATCTTGCGGCTGGCAAGAAAGGCTCATGACGGGCGCCCTATTTCATGGATCGAAACCAAAAAAGAAGACCAAATTTTGCGCCATGGAAAATTGAAAAAAACCGATGATCACGGGGTTCAGGCTAAGATGTTAAAAAAATGGCGCGCTCAGTCACGCGGAATGCGCTAGTTCATACCAATTATCCGATAATTAATTGTTTTATTATATAATCGATCCTATGATGGCCATTATTGCCTATGGCCGGAGGATCTTTCATGGTCTACACTCACACTCACGTCAAACTGCCCGAACAATTCACCGCATCGCAAGACTGGGATGCCTATACCGCCGAAAATCACGGTATGTGGAATTTTTTATATTCGCGGCAACGCAAATTGATCGAATCGCGCGCCTGTCAGGAATATTTGGATGGCGTCGATTTATTGGGCCTGACGCCGGAACGCATTCCGAATTACGCCGAACTTAGCGATATTATGTTTAAAAAAACCGGATGGCGGATCGCGGTGGTGCCATGTTTTATCCCGGCCGATATGTTTTTTGACCTATTGGCACAGCGCCATTTTCCTGCAACCGCCTGGATCAGAAGCCCGGAACAAGTCGATTACCTGCCGGAACCCGATATGTTCCACGATGTGTTCGGCCATTTTCCATTGCTGGTGCATCCGACATTTGCCGATTATTTGTGCGAATTCGGCAAGGGTGGGGTAAAGGCGATGAAAGCCGGGCAAGCGGAACTCGATATGATTCAACGCCTATATTGGTATACGGTCGAATTCGGTTTGGTGAACACGCATTTAGGCCCGAAAATTTACGGCGCCGGCATTTTATCGTCCAAGGGCGAATCGATATACGCGCTGGAATCGGAAAAGCCGCACCGCATCCGGTTCGATATTAAACGGGTGATGCGCACAACGTACCGGATCGACGAATTCCAAAAAACCTATTTTGTAATCGACAATTTCTTGCAAATGTTTAACGACACAATGCAAAATTTCGATCCGATTTACGCGGAATTGAAAAAAACCCCGACCATTCCATGGACGGAAATCGATCCCAAAGATCAAGTGATCCATCGCGGCACGGTCGAAGGCCAGCCAGATGACACCAAGGTCAATCCCGAAGATTTGATGGCGACATTAAACAAAACCCGCGCCGAACGGGAAAAGAAAAAACCGCAAAGTTAACGCGATGCAGCCGCTTCATATTGCCTTAAAATAGCGCCTAAATTCTCCCATCCGCGATAAGCTGTATCGGAATAAATTATCGCTTCTATATCTTTCAAGGCCGAAAAACATTGCGGCAATTCTCCGCGCAACCGCGCGCGAAACTCATGCAAGTTCGGCACGCAAACGCCTATCAATCGCAACAATAACTTTTCGCCATTGATCACATACGCGGTAGTTTCAACATTGCACGATTTTAAAACCGCTCCATGCCGTACCCAAAAATCCATCCATTGCGCTTTGTTCGGATCGCTAACAATAAGTCCGTCATCCATTCGTGTGATATTATTTTCAATCAGCCAATCGCAAGCCTTGACCAACATGGCTTTGGCCGATCCCTTTCCTTTATATCCAGGCAAAATATAAAAATATTTAAAATGTCCATATGGATCTGGCGTGTTGTGTCCACGAATCTCGGCAACGCCAACGCCGACTATTTTATCGCCATCAACAATTTTATAGGTTCGCCAATTTGACGTCTGCAATTCTTGTGGCCAGCGCGCAGCATAATCAATTTGCTCCAGAAAAGGCCCGGCAATTTCGCGCATACGGCTGCTCACGCTTGCCAGCCAGCCTTCACGATAAACTTGTATTACTTGAGGCCGATCAGCCTGCTCCGCCATTAAGACTTGCATCTGTACCCATGCTATTTTTCTTTGAAAGATACATGATATAGCCCCCGCCAGTCAAGCATCAACAAACGCACCTCAGCCAATCGGCTGTGTATTGACAGCCGGATTCAAAAAAACGAATATTACGCCATGTTTTATTCAAAAATATGGAACCGTATTATGTCCCTTAAAACCGCTTTGCAAAAATCCGAACAATCCCGCATCGAAACCGATTCCATGGGCGAGGTTGCCGTTCCCGCCGAATGTTATTGGGGCGCGCAGACACAGCGGTCGATCGAAAATTTTAAAATCGGCGGACACACCATGCCACCGGCATTGATTACGGCATTGGGCGTACAAAAACGTTGTTCGGCCGTTGCCAACATCGCGCTGAAACAATTGGATGAAAAATTGGGCCAGGCGATTATTCAGGCCGCCGATGAAGTGATCGATGGCAAATTGACCGATCAATTTCCATTGGTCGTATGGCAAACCGGTTCCGGCACGCAAACCAATATGAATGCGAACGAAGTCATCGCCGGACGGGCGAATGAAATTTTGGGCGGCGAGCGCGGCGGCAAAAAACCGGTGCATCCTAACGATCACGTCAATCGTGGGCAATCCAGCAACGATTCGTTCCCAACCGCCATGCATATCGCCGCGGTGTGCCAGGTGCATTGGCATTTGCTCCCTGCCCTGACGCATTTGCAAAACACCCTGCAAAAAAAATCCAAGGAATTTTCCAATATTATCAAAATCGGCCGCACCCATTTGATGGACGCGACGCCGGTAACGCTGGGCCAGGAATTTGGCGCCTATGCCAAACAAATCGAACTTGGCATTGAACGGGTGAAAGATGCTTTGAAACGTTTATATCCGCTGGCGCAGGGCGGCACCGCCGTCGGCACCGGATTGAACGCCGCCAAAGGTTTCGCCGAAAAATTCGCCGAAGAAGTCGCGAAATTGACCAAACTGCCATTCACATCGGCCAGCGATAAATTCGAAGCCTTGGCCAGCCATGATGCGTGCGTCGAAATGTCCGGCGCGTTAAACGTGCTCGCGGCTTCTTGCATGAAAATCGCCAACGATGTGCGTTGGTTAGGATCGGGTCCGCGTTGCGGTCTTGGCGAAATCAGCTTGCCGGAAAACGAACCAGGATCGTCGATCATGCCGGGCAAGGTCAATCCAACCCAATCCGAAGCCATGACCATGGTTTGCGCGCAGGTCATGGGCAACCATGTGGCGATTACCGTCGCCGGATCGCAAGGCCATTTTGAATTGAACGTGTTCAAGCCAGTGATCATCCATAATTTATTGCAATCGATCCAATTGATCGGCGATGCCTGCAACAGTTTCGCCGATAATTGCGTGGTCGGCATCGAAGCCAACAAAGACCGCATCGACGAATTGCTGTACCGGTCATTGATGCTGGTCACGGCCTTGAACCCGCATATCGGTTACGACAATGCCGCGAAAATCGCCAAAACCGCCTTGCATGAAAATATGACGCTGCGCGAAGCCGGCATTAAATTGAATCTGCTGACCGGCGAGCAGTTCGATGAATGGGTAAAACCGGAAAAGATGCTGGGTTAATCCATCACCGCTCAGTACGGACGCGTTGACGGGATGCAAAAAACTTCATTGCAGTGGACGGTTTTATGCCGCTGCAATATTCCCTAACCAATCGGCAAGTGCGGCGATTGCGTAAGTCTAATTCACCGCTCCAACCCGGCGTTCGGCTAGACATCAACAATGCCTTTCCCAACGGCAAATTCATAACGCCTTCGGCGGTTTCTATTGTGTAATTTCCTTCTTGCAAATCGGCAATCTCATATATCGCTTTTGGGTCGTCCT
Source organism: Alphaproteobacteria bacterium (assembly GCA_004295055.1). Classification (NCBI taxonomy): domain Bacteria; kingdom Pseudomonadati; phylum Pseudomonadota; class Alphaproteobacteria; species Alphaproteobacteria bacterium. Next base: position 28,410 of record SHNJ01000033.1, read on the forward strand.
TGGCGCAGATAGCTTGGACTTCATGGATCGCTGGATATTCCCCCATCACATCGGCTGCGACAGCAGGGACAATTTTTTTCACTATGCCCCATTGATTGGCATAAGGCAGAAAACCGTATCGCAACCACGCATATTTGCCCAGCAGACTGGCGGAAAGACGGATGGTCGGACAACCCAACAATTGCGCCAAACGCATAACATCCGGGAATATTTTCTTCAATGATCCGGCACCCATTTTACCGGCCCTGACCGTTTCCAAGTACATATAATTTTCGCCTGCATCACGGTCGTGATAAAATGTCACCAGAAAATTATCAAAGTCGCTTTCGCCAACACGGACTTTTAAACGATTCTCCGCCGGGATCGCGGAATCCGGACTTTTATCTTTCTGGCAAAGCGGCAAACTGGAGTAAACAATTTTCCCTTGCAATGTTTCTACCCTTGCTAAGGTTTTTTCAATTTGTGCGGCGGGGAATGGATTAATATCCTCGTAATAATACGGCTTTCCTTCAGGCAAAGCAGGCGGTTTAAGACGCCGTTCAATAAGAAGGCGATTTAAATGCGCTTCTGTCTGTCGGCGCGAAGGCCATTGATCCGTATAGCCATCCGCAGCGCCCGCACTGATTGTATGGTTCCGATTCATGTCAACGCGCCATTGCCAATTGTCGAGACTCGAACGACAGAAACGCCGATGGTCGCAACGCTTTCCCACGGCAATAAGTCAAGGAGAGGGATACTTCATGGCCATTATTGACATCCAATCGGCCAGTCCAAGCGGGCAATCCTAAATCCAGCAAAATTGCTTTTCCAACGGGCGTTGCATCTGGACCATCGCCATCCTTATATCTTGCAAGACGACGGATCGCGGCTGGATTTGGCTGACAACATATTTTCGAAATGTCCTGAACAATATCTGGACGATTCCTATAATCTATTTTAACGAGTTGCTTTGCCTTTGACGATAAATCGGTCCAAGACTCCGCGCACGGAATAAAACCGAATTTGACCCAACTATAGCGGC
>SHNJ01000034.1 GCA_004295055.1 Alphaproteobacteria bacterium
TCGCGTATGCGAGATGGTAAAAGGCGTCAGCGACATGGGCATGGAAGCCTGCGTCACGCTGGGCATGTTGAATGAATCTCAAGCACAGCGCTTGGCCGATGCCGGATTGACCGCGTATAATCATAATTTGGATACTAGCCCCGAATTTTATGGCGAGATTATCACCACACGCGATTACCAAGAACGTCTGGATACGCTGGCGCATGTACGCAAAGCGGGTGTGACGGTTTGTTGCGGCGGCATCATCGGCATGGGTGAAAAAATCACCGACCGCGCGCATATGTTGCAAATCTTGGCAACCATGAATCCACATCCGGAAAGCGTGCCGGTCAACGCGTTGGTTGCGGTCAAGGGCACGCCGCTGGAAAAACAAAAACAAGTCGATCCGATCGAATTGGTGCGCATGATCGCGGTTGCGCGCATTTTGATGCCGCGCGCCCGTGTGCGTTTATCGGCAGGCCGTAGTGCATTATCGCGCGAAGCACAAATTTTGTGCATGATGGCCGGCGGCAATTCGATTTTCTATGGCGAAAAATTGCTGACCACCGCAAACAACGATGCGCTGGCCGATCAGGAATTGATCCGTGACGCGGGATTGAAAGTCGCCGCGTAACGCACTACAAATATATAAATTTAAAAGGCGGCCATTGATTGGCCGCCTTTATGTTTTCTCAACCGAACCTACCCCGAGTTGGGGTCTGATGAAAAATCTAATGCGCCTTGCGCCGTTTGCCGTGCGGTTTCAGTTCAACCACTTTCTGATCGGGCTTATGTTCCGGTTCCGGTGGTAATTCGGTACCGGTGACGCGCGCAACTTCGCTGACCAGTTCCCGCAAATTGAACGGCTTGGACAGCAAGCAGGCTTTGGATTTCGGATAATCTTTATCTTGTTTTGCAACTTGGGCAAAGCCGGATACAAACATGACCTTTACATCCGGATTATTTTTCCAGGCGAGTTTCGCCAATTTCATACCGTCAAGACCGGGCATGACGATGTCCGTCAACAATAAATCGTATTTCTTGCTTTTCAGTGCCTGTGCAGCTTCGTGACCATCGCTGACCGGCCAGACTTTGTGTCCGGCGTTTTCCAGCAGGCGGGTCATTACCGCACGCATCGGCATATCATCTTCCGCAATAATGATATTGGCCATGTTTATTTGCTCTCCCTTGTCTTACAGTGATCCTGGCTTTTGACAAAGACGGGCAACCTAATTCGGTTATCCTTTAATCAGGATAAGGCGTGAATGGTTAACAAAGGGTTGTGAAAGCCGTTTTTTTATATTGCATACAGGCTCTGTGGCAATCCTAGAACAACCCATATTTTTTCATTATATTTCAAATAGTTATTATATTGTCTAGCAATAGCTTAACGATGGATCATGTTAAAAATGCCAAAATACCGGCGGAATTTTAATGTGCCCGCGCTATACTATAGGAAATACCAGCAAAGCAACCGAGATGACCCTACCCTATTTATTGCAAAAACCGGCGGTTCAAGCCGTTCCCATCATTCTGACATCCCCCCATTCCGGCACCATCTATCCGCCCGAATTACTGGAATTATCGTGTCTGGAATTACAGGATTTGCGCAAATTGGAAGATTGCTTTGTCGATGAATTATGGGAATTCGTCACCGCGCGCGGCGCCCCATTATTGGCGATGAATTATGCCCGCGCCTATATCGATGTTAATCGCGATGCGCTGGAACTGGATCCGAATATGTTTCGCGCGCCATTGCCGGTGCGCACAGTGCATGATTCCGGGCGGACCAGGGCCGGCTTTGGATCTATCCCAAAATTGGCAGGGCAAAATTTAGAAATTTATTCCGATAAACTGCCGTTTGTCGACGTGTTGCGCCGGATCGATTCGATTTACCGGCCATTCCATAATGCGCTGTCCGACCTTATTACATCAATACAAAATCAATATGACAATTGTCTTTTATTAGACTGTCATTCCATGCCGAATATAGCGGCGCCAATCGATAATAATAACTACACAGCTTTTGACATAGTATTAGGCGATAGGCATGGACGAAGCTGTAAATCCGACACATTGCAAATGATCGAAAGCGCATTTCTGAACGCTGGTTTTACGGTAAAACGCAACGATCCTTATGCCGGCGGATATATCACGCAAATATATGGCCAGCCGAACACCGGCATGGAAGCGGTGCAGATTGAAATCAATCGCCGTCTTTATATGAATGAAGATGATTTCACCAAGAACGATTTATTCGATCAGACCCAGAAACGTTTGCACCATGTCTGGGATTATGTAATGCGGCAATTTGCGCAAGACACACAGCTGATCGCCGCCGAATAGATACAAAGTCCAACGGTCATATATTATTAACCTTTGCGGCCCAAAATAGAATGATTGGCACGGAATTTGCCACATTACCTATGGCAAAGGATCATAATGAACGCGAAAAGCATCATATATTTTATTTCCTTGGGCCTGTTTTTGGGGACCATAATTACCGCTACGCCAGCGATGGCGGAAGTGTTAAGTACTTCTGAAAACAGCAAAATTTGCGCTTCGGCAATTGCCCACGAAGAAGTGGCGAGCCAAATTCCAAAGAATGTTTTAAAAGCTATCGCGCATACAGAATCCGGCCGGTATGACAAAAAAAGCAAGGCATTTTCTGCCTGGCCATGGACAGTCAATACCGGCGGCAAAGGGTATTTCTTCGACACCAAGTTAGAGGCAGTAAATTTTGTGCGCGATCTGCAATCGAAAGGCGTGAAGTCGATCGATGTGGGTTGCATGCAAATCAATTTGCATCACCATAAAAACGCCTTCCAAAATCTGGATGAAGCGTTTGATCCAAGCACCAATGTGGCTTATGCGGCGGAATTTTTGACCAATTTGCATAATGACAGCAAATCCTGGTTAAAAGCGATTGGCGATTATCATTCCGCCACCCCATATTATCATGAAGAATATAAAAAACGCGTGCTGGCGAGATTGGATGACATCAACACCGGCAAGAAACTGGTTCAAGAAGTTAAAACTGCCGTATACCGGCCCAAGACCTATTACAGTTCCACCGCAGAATTGCGGCAAACGGTGCGGTTCACCGGCCTGACCATTGTCGAGGCCGATGCCAAACGCAAAGAAATGGTTATGAAAGCCTGGCAGGAACGCCAACGCAAATTATCGGCCAAATTACCCAAAGTATATCGCCCGATGCAAGTGGCCAGCGCCAAACCAGCTGGCAATTCCACCCGCTAAATTATTTTAAAACTTCATCCGCCCAAGCATAATCATGGCTGTATTTCATGCCCATAACGGTTTCGACCATGAATTGCGTTACTATGTGGCTCGCGAATAATTTGTGATATTGTTTCCAACCGGCTTCGGCGACAGCGCGGCGATGGGCATCGTCCGCTTTAAATTGCATGATTTTTTTTCCAAGCTCGTCAAAATCGTTGAAAAACACGACTTGCGATTCATTGAAAAATTTGTCGAATCTGATGCCGCGCGGCTGAAACGTCAGCAAACCATTGCCCATCAAACCGGCGCATCGGTCGGAACAATATAAATACACATCATTCCGGCGGGATAAATTCAATCCCATGCGCGCCTTGTTTTGAATAGTATCCAAGAATCTTCCACCCAGTAAATTCGGCGCGCCTAGCATGCCATAATAATCGATTTTTATATCGGGATAATTGGCCAATAAATGCTGAACCGCTACCACACGCGGATCGCTGTCCGATACCGCACCGCCGATACATTGAAACACGTCGAATTCCTGCCCGGTTTTTTCAAACACCCGGCCGGAATCTATGCCGATATCGGTTGGATTCGGAATAAAACTGACAATATTCTTGGTTGTTTTAAACTGTTTCAATCCTTCGCCACCGGTCGTTATAAAAATCGCATCGGCGACATCCATACGATCCTTGATGGCGGCAACATTGTTGGGCGTGAATAAAGGATCGAAATTATAAACGATAATTTTAGTGTTCTTATAATTGCGGCGTACTTCGGCCAGCGTATCGCTGCGAATAATATCGGCGTGTGCCAATAAAATAATATCGGGCAACAAATTATCGACTGCCTGCAAAAATTTTCTATTGGTCGCGCCCACGCCCATTTTTCGGCTGCCAAACGGATTCGAAGCGCGGGAAATATCGCGATCGCTGAAATCCCACACCAAATGATTGGCGCGGATCAAACCGCTTGTGATGCGGCGATCCGAGTTATAACACCATAGACCTAAGGATTTCTGGGCAAAATTGGCATCAAGAAGAATACGCATGATACTGGATAGTCGTTAGTGGATAGTAGCTAGGAAGATCTTGCAAATATATAGACGAGAAAACCGATACAAGACAGGGAAATATTCCCTATCCACTGATCTCTAACACTACCCACTATTGAGCCGCTTGTTCAATTTGTTCCTGCGGAATTTCAATATAGCCTTCTTCTTTCAGGCGTTTTTCCACCATCCATTGCGGCATTGGAGGCGCTGGCGGATATTTACCGCCATTTTCCGGATTAACCAGGTGTTTGAACTTCGGATGTTTAAAATAATATGGCGTATCGCAAACAATCGGGAAACGCGAATAGTTTTGATATAACAGAACGTGCGTGCCTTTTGGCTGCGTCATAAAATCGTTGATACCGTATAGCGGCTGGTTTTTCCACGATACCGTCCGGTTGACCGCAAACGGGTTGGCGTTTTTCGACAAGCCTTCGGTCCGGGAATCCGACCAATCGCGGGCGGTCATACCACCGATCATTTTGGAAAAACGGTCCGCGGTATTTTCGTTATTCAGCGGCAAGATAATTTTCGCCGCAGTCGTCGAAATAATGGTTTCGGTCTGGTCTTTGCCATACACCGCCGCCACCTGGCCCAAATCCTGGCCAATCATCAAATAGCACACTTTCTGGCCGCGGCCGACCGCCGGACCGTCGATCAACGCCTGCAATTTAGGCATCTGCGGGAATTCGTCGAGAACGAACATCACCGGATATGGACCAACCGGTTCGCCATTGCGGGTGCGGCTGTTTGGACGGTGGGCCACCAAAAACGCCGACAAAGTTTCGACCAGCAAACCGGTAATAACACCCAAAGCCTTTGCGTCTTCCTGATTGACGCATAAATACAAAGTCAGCGGCTTCATTTTGCCGTCAACAGGATCTTTCATTCCGCGCACATCGAGGAAGGCAAAATCGCTTTTGCAAGTGCGTGCGCGCACGGCCGAGTTTTTAAAGATGTTCAAACCGGCATCCATGGTCGATAGAATCGATCCGCGTTCTTTATCCGGTGTGTTGGCCAATTGGGTCAATTCCAAAACGCATCGCGGCGCATAACCGTTATTGCGCGCTTCTTTTACCGCCATCAGCATATAATTTTTAATAGGATCGGCAAACAAAGCCGCGTTTGGATCTTCCTGGCGCAGACGTTCAATTTCATCCTGTGCCGCCAATGTCGCCTCGGTAATCCAATCAAGCAGCATCGGCAAGCAGGCTTCTTCGCCATACCATTGTTCCGGAATGCCGTCATAATTGCCGGTTTCAGCCTTGGATACCAGAAAGTGAATGAAACCGGCCAAGGCGGCACGGCCCTTTTTGGTCCAGTGAGGATCGGCATCGCCCTTTGGTTCTTCGATAATAACGTTAACCAACCGGTCGATATACAAGTCGCGGTTTGGACCCATCTCTGGAATTGATTTCGGCGATAATGGATTCCAACGTGGATAAAAAACACCTTCTTCCGGACGATCCGAAGCCGCCCATTCCAGACGCAAACATGTGCTGAATTTCGAGCGATAACCCGACGTAATATCCGCCAATTCCGGCTTAACGTCATTAATTACCATCGATACTTGATCGCAACTGAAAATGGTGGGAACAACGATACCGACCGTTTTACCGGTGCCGGGAGGCGCAACGCATAAAGCCGACAAGGTTTCGCTGAACATTAAAATCTTGCCCTCGAACATACCAAGGACCATGATCCAGCCGCTGAACAATCCCATTTCCTTGACGTCTTCCGCCCGCGCTTTACGCGCACCCCCAACGTGCATCGGGTTAAAGGTATAAGGGTTGGAACCGATTCCGGTAAACAGAACGGTCAGGAATAAAATGAATGGCATTAAAAAGCCAAGCGGTGGAAATGAATCCTGCGAGCTGACTGTAGCAACCCAATTGCGGTACTCGTTAAACCAAAATAATCCGCCGCCTGGGGCTGGGGCCAATAAGTTGCCAAAATAATCGTGCAACACCCAATGAACCATCCGTTTATTAAAACCCTGATTCACCATCATTTCGATAGGGTAACCCAATGGCAAAGTCACCAATAGCACGATAAACGCCCACAGGACGCTCAACTGCACCCAACGGACGGCTTTATCCTTTTCGGTTTGATAAATTCTGGACTGGCTCACATTAATTCCTTTGTATCAAAACCCTTACTTACATCTAAACCCTTATTTATAAAGGATTATTTACGAGGGTATATAGTACCATATCCTTATAAAAAATTCTTAAACCAAATACGTAAAAAAGTAAACAAAAATTTATGATATTCCAGTATCTTAGCTTTTATATAGGATGTTCCAATGTTTCTTGAAGGTTTCGAGACCGCCAAAGATTACCTCGATAATTTTATCGACCGCGCTTTGAAGGGCCGGGTTTCCGATATCCATATGGAAAATCGGGGGGCCGAAGGCATTATGCGCGTGCGCATCGAAGGTGAAATGCGCGAATGGGCGCGTTTTCCGCTCGACCGGATGTCGCTGTTAATTCGCCGGATTAAATTTATCAGCGGACTTGACCCGGAACATAGCGGCCGCACCGGCGAAGGAAGATTCGAATTCGATCTGAACGGCCAAAAAATCGTTATGCGTTTAAGCGTTCTGCCGACACAAGGGTCGGACGATTTGGTTATCCGTATTTTGGGATCCGCGCCAGATATATTTGGATTAAAACAATTAAATTTTGACGACACTATTCGCGAAGGGTTGGAATTTTGCGTCCATAAATCGATGGGTTTGATTTTGGTCACCGGCCCAACAGGTTCCGGTAAAACATCGACCCTGTATGCCGCAATTCAAGAAATCAACGACGGCAGCAGAAAAATCATCACTGTCGAAGATCCGATTGAATATAAGGTCCAGGGCCTTAGCCAGATTAAAATGGACCCCAGATACAATGTTACTTATGCCAATGTATTGCGCGGCGTATTGCGGCACGATCCAGATGTGATTCTGATTGGCGAGTGCCGTGAATTGGAAGCTGCCGAAATTGCCGTCGAAGCCAGCATGACCGGCCATTTGGTGTTGACCACATTGCACACCAATAACGCCGTATCCAGTATTTTACGGATGATCAATTTGGGCGTGCAAGAGATTGATGTTAGCAACAGCCTTACGGCTGCTTATGCGCAACGCCTGATCCGAAAATTATGCGACGATTGCAAAAAAGAAACCCCAGTGCCAGAAGCCTTAAAAATTGCACTTGGTGGCAAAGCGCCAAAACATATTTATACGCCTGGAACCTGCGATGCGTGCGGTCACACCGGGTTTAAAGGCCGGATGCCGGTTGGAGAATTATTGATTATCGATGACGATGTGCGCGATGTGATTATCGCCCAACCGAATTTAAGTTCGCTGAATAAAGTCGCCAAGCAAAAAAACATGCGCACCATGTTGGAATACGGACTGCAATTAGTGGCTAAGGGCGAGTTGGATTATATGGATGTCCTGCATTCGGTAACGTAATTACCGCAATACATCCCGCAAGACATCTTCGACCATATCGGGCACTTCGACGCCGGTAATAATCCGCTGGCCGGACGAACGGTCGATTTGCACAATACGGCCAAAGGCCATCGAGATGATCTCAATCGCCGCCTTGGGATCCAGATTAATATCGTTTTGGGTCAGGTTCTGCCAGAATGCCTTGATTGCCATTTGCGGGGAATCCGCGTGAATGGTCGCGAAGAAATTCGAATGGCCTGTGGTCATCAAACGATAAATGCTTTTTACGTTGCCGACCGAAATCTCGCCGCAAATAATCGCATCCGGCGTCAAACGCACCACCGAATCCAAAATATGCGAATAGCTGACTTGGTTAGCGCTGGAAGTCCGCGAGATAATCAAATGCACCCGGTTGACGTGCGGCAACAATACCTCGCGCGTGTCTTCCACCGTGATAATGCGGCGGTTTTTTGGAATGAATTCCACCAAAGCATTTAAAAATGTAGTCTTACCGGTTGCTGTTGCACCGCTGATTAACACCGCTTCGCCATGTTCGACCGCACCAATCAAATCTTCGTATGGCGTTTCCGCATATTTGCGGCGCTTCACCGCATGGTCGGGCAAATCCGACAACTCCTCGCCGGGACGCAACATATAATCGGCCAGAGAAAATTTCTTTTCTTTCTTAAAACAACGGATACAAATCGCCATGCCATGCGTATCGGCGATTTCATAACGCACGTTTGGGCCAATGATGGCTTGAAAACGGTGGCCGCCCGGCAATGTCGCCGCCAAAATCGGTACGCGGTCACGGTCAAAATCCTGTTCGGTAATATTGGCCAATAACCGGCAAAGCGAAAGTATGTATTTATAGGTTATTTCCGGCGCCTGTTCCGATTCCCAGCCCTGCCCGGTTTTTGTCCAGACCTCGTTAGGGCGATTGATCGCAACTTCCTCGATGCCAGGACGCTCGTAGTAAAGCGATAAAGGCTTTAAGGCTTGATGTAAAAGTTCATTGCCTAAACCGGTCATAAATCACGTTACGGCGCATAGCCGGGCTGCGCTCCACGATTAGGGGTTGGAGGCGCAGGTACGGTCCGCGGAGAAGGATTAGGTTGCGCGCCGATCGGTTGCTGTTGTTGTGGCACAGGTGGCGGCACCGCTGTTGCCACTTGTTGATTGCCGGGCTGCGGAACGGCGCCTGGAACACCAACCAAGTTAAAGCCCTGCAACATAATGTCGCGGGTTGGCATAATATAAAATCTGGTACCGCCAGGAATGGTAATGATCGGCGCCAAGTTCAAATTTTCTTCAACAAGACGTTGCGAAATATAGGACAAATCTGTCGCAAAGTTTTGGTAGGCTTGTTCTTCCGCCGATAGAGTTTGCGAAGTGGTTACGTTACCCGCACCATCGCTGCTGATGATAGTTTCCGGGGCGGTGGCATAGGTACCAACCGCGTTGATCAGGCTGATCAATAACGGTCCTGCGAAACGGTCAAAATAACGATTATCGACATCGCCAATTAAACCCAAACGCCCCATCGGATCGGCGGCTGGATCGCCTTCAATCGCAATCGCGGCGCCATCCGGACGCATTACGCGGACAAAACTGGCTTTTAATCTGGTATCGCCCTGACGGCTTAAGGATTCATAAACGCCTATGGCGCGGCTTCCGGCCGGGATTAATACAAACCTTCCGTCACCGCCATAAACATGGTTTTCAACCACGCCGACAATACGTCCACCAGGCAATTGCGAGTTGATCGTATTTTCCAGCACTGCCGGAATATATTTATCCGCAGTTACAAGGCGCGAACGATCCACCGGTAAAGTGGAAATGGTGGGAGTAAATCCAATCGGAGTATAATCCTGGTCTTTAGTAATAATATTGTTTGGATCGGCTTGAGGATCTATCTCGCTGTCAATTACCATCATTTGTCCGCCGCGACGCTGGCGATACATAGAAACAGCATTTTCCAAGGCCGGCGATGGCGCGTAAACGGTTGGCGGCGGCGCTGGTGGAGCAACAGGCTGCATCGCCTTCACCGCGACTACGGGGATAAAAGCGGGTGGGTTATCGCCTTCCGGCGTAATGACAACTTCGCCTTGAATTTCACCGCCAGCCTGAATAGGCACAAAAATCAAATTGATGTCGCAACTTTCGCCACGACCCAATACTTTGGCGGAAGACGCCGAAGACTGCAAACATGATCCAGCCGCGTTCAATTCGGTTGGATCGGCATCCAATCGAACTTCATTGATGGTTAAAACCTCTTCGCCTTCGTTGGCAATAGTAATAGTCTTTGTCTCGCTGCTGCCCGGCAATAATGGCCCCATGCGAATGCTGGATGGACGAACCACCATTTTTGCCGGCTTTAAAGTTTGAATGACTGCTGGCCCAACGGGAGAGGTGGGAATAGCGGCATTGCCCTCTTGCGCGGGCGGAGTTGGCGCTTCCGCCGGTTTTTCTTCGTCTTTGCCGCAAGCGGTAAGCGTCAACACAAAGAACAGAGCCAATGTAAGACCAAATTTCGATAGAGATGGGGAAGAGAACATGCCGGGAAAACCACGAAGTAGATAAAGATGGAAAATTATAATCCAATCAAAGACATTTTACACAGCAAAAAGTAAAAAAACACCGGGGAATACGGTCCATCAACAGGTTTTTAGCGATTAGAGATCAAAATATAAGAATCTACTAAAGTGGCTCACCTATCTCCCCGTTAGGGATTCCATTTGGGTTATTACCGCCACCCCCGCCACCGCCATCGCCGGGAAAAGTGCCCCGATAAATATAAACCCCGATTTGATTGTTGTTATTGCTAACAATTGTTTCAGGTGTCAGTTCATTGTCTGGAAAAGCCGCACGAACCTGGCTTAGCACCGCGGCAAAATGACTATTATCCGCGCTTGCCTGTATCTGGGCAAAAACACCATTGCCGTCCACTTTTTGATATGTCCAACGGCTAAAACCGGATACAGATTTCAAATTAAAAGCGGACTCATTGGTATCAAAGGCATATTTATTTGTTCCTTCACACCAAATATTTTTTAAATCGGCGGATAAAACCGCGCCACCCTGCGCGGCCGATCCCAAAGAACAACTTCCTGCGGTGTCATCATTGGCCAATTCCTTGCACCCGGGATACTGTAGATAAGGCTGATCGGCAACAGGCTGTGTAGCGGTTACATTGCCTGAATTCATTCTGGCGGCACAGCGGCGGATTACATTACGAATAATTTCCGCCTGTTGCACCACCGATGTGCCCTGGGTCGTTTCATCGGCGGTTACTTGATCTTGTTGCGCCGTATAAGTGGCGATCGCAACGCTGATACTTAGCAGAGCGATAAGCCCAATAATCATGGCAACAACGCCAAATCCGGCGTTGGCCGGTTTTCTATCCGCGTTGCTGTTTATTTTGCCAACCAAACTTGCAAAGTATTGCATATGCTGTTCCCCACACATGGACTGACGTTAATTTTGCCGTCGTTCGCATCATCGCCATTTCTGATTAAAACCTGGGCTTCGTTCGGTCCGAATTTGTCCCGGACCTTGCGCAACACCCAGTCGGTATCGGTCGAACTGGTGCGCCCTTGGGTTGTAATTAACAACGAAACGCCCTTATATGCATCATTCGAATCGCCTATAATAGCGTATTTCCAGGGTTCAAATCCCGGGATAGGATCGGGAAAGAAATTACCTTCGGAATTATCCCAAACCGAAGCGCTGCTAGGCGACAGACAACGTAAATTTTTGGCATTAGCAATTATAGGATTGCTGGTCGAAACATTGGTGCAATATCCATCGGCAGTATAATTGGTGTTGGCCTGAGTTCCACCCTGAGTCGTATCATCGCATGCCGGAAACCGTTGATAAGCGGTAGGCCCCACGCCGCTAGTTTGCACTTGTACCTCGGTCATACACAACAGTATATCGGACCGGATCTTCGATGCCTGGCCATAAATTTTGGATACTTGAATATCGTTATTTTGCACGCGGGTATTGCTGCGGCTGCCGACACTGATCGCCGTAGTCAGGGCCGCCAAAAGCGCAATGGACATGAGGATATAGGCAAAGGCGCCGAATCCAGCTTGGTTTTTATCATTAGCCTCTAAAATCATTATTTTCCCCATTTTTAAGCCTAACATTCGCATCTTAATACAATATTAACATAAACTTGATTTAAATCCGGCAAGATACGAAATATTGTTTATTTTCAGTGATTTTAACGTGTTCCAAGAAAAAAGGGGCCTGAAATCAGGCCCCTTTCTAGATAACGTGGTATGGAAAACTATTCCGATACGACTTTGTACCAGAGATATTCCCGAGCATCGTCAGCAGCGCCAGCGTCCAATTGAACGCAGGCTTCTGGCCATGCTTGCAATACTTGGCCGTTGATGAAATCCGCACCAACAGGAAGCGTTACTTCTAAGGTTGTACCATCGCCTTCCAAAATTGCGCCAACAGCAGCCAAAGTAGTTGCGGTGACCAATAAAGGAGGATTGGCGGTTAATAACATACCATTCACTTGGTTGTTGATTTGGCGGCAAACATCCAATTTCAAATCACCAATTACCATAACAGCGCTCGCGCCCGTGCTAGCACCTCCCGTGAAAGTGCCCACGCCAGTAACGTTTACACTGCGTAATAGGTGATAACGGCTAAAGTTGTTGGCATTGGCGGTATGGAATGCCTGCGTGCTGACTTGTTGTACGGTAGTACCGCCCTCGGTTGTGTGATACAAACAGGTGGTATTGGCTGGGAAGTTGTTATTATCGCAATTATTGAGCTGATCGTTAGCAGCATTGGCGGTAATCGAGGTTTTATCCGTGCCGTTGGCAACCATACGTTCGAAACCGGAACGCAAGTTAGCGCCTTGTTGTAACAGGGTCGATGCTTGAACGCGCGCTTGTTCGCGACCGGACTGGGTCGAAGAACCGCGGCTGGCGATTGCGATCGCCGAAACGATTGCGGCAATCAAAATGACGGCCAGCAAGATAGTACCAATCGCGAAACCGGACTGGCGGTTGATGGTTTTGGACATGAATTTCCTCCGTGCTGTTAAAAACCAAACTGTTGAAATCTCCCTATAAACTCGCAAATTCGTGATTACAGGGTAATAAAATTCGTTGTATTACCTATAAATATAACACAACTGTGACCAAAATGTCAAATATAATCACATTTTATTCACAAAATCGTGAATAAAAAGTTAATTGTTTGTGATTTCTGAAGGTTAGATCAAGAAAAGAGAGAATTAATTTTTAATATTAATTTCCCGGCGAACGGCCGACATCACGATGCGGTATTTAACCCGTTGGCATCCATCACCCGCGCACATTTCAACCGTAGTCCAACGGGCATTAGGTATGGCCGTCATAATATCATAAATGGAAATCAGCCATTCATAATAAGCGGCCAAGTCGGACGCTTCGGTAAAAATGGATTTGGATGGCGAGTCATACCCGACTTTTAATTGTGGATGCATCTGCCGGACCATATCCGCCACTTTTTCATATTCTTTTTGATCGATCGGAACGTCTTTTACCTCGACCGACGGCGGCGCAGTTGCCTCCGCCACTTGCAAAGACTGGCGCGATGTAACCAGCAATCGCGCCTCGTTCACCGATCCCAGAATCAACACGGCTGTCAGGCCCCATACGATCATGGTTGCGCCCGATGCGCCAGCCTTAGCAATGGATTCCATTAAACTCATATACTATCCTATTTTTTCTTAGTGTCCTTAGGTGGCAATTCCACAACCAAAACATTTTTATCGACATCGCGGCGCAATACCAGACCTTTGCCGAATTGTTCGATATAATCGTTCAATACGAAAGTGGGCAATTCGACTTTCCAAGACATATTGCCACCTTTTTCAATTTTAAAATAATTGACGAAGCCGCCCGTATTCGATGTTAACGCAATAATTTTCTGCATCGCATAAACATCCTGCAAGATAGGCTGCGTTGAAATATTTTTTAACTGGGCAACGGAATTGGAAATCGAAGTTTGCGATTTTTGCCGCAAGGCATCGACATCGGCATCGATATTGGCCGACCAGCTGGCAAAACCAATCCAGGTCAAAAATGACAATACCGCCAATACAAAACCGATTAAAATCGTGTTGCGAGCGGTTTTTTCGGCGCGCTTGATTGCGCCCATGCGGAATCCTTCCCACGGAAGGGCGGCCGCATCGTTAGCGCTGTACGTTGGAACATCGTGCGATGCGATAAACGCATCGACCGATTGCCGGTCGCCAACATAGGAATATAATTCATCACCCTTGCGAACGACAACCGCATAACCAGATTCAGAAATGGCCAGATATGCGCCATCGCCTTGATGGCCTTTCATACCAGGCAAAGAGGCGGCCAGTGGAGTAACCGCGTTCATATGCGCCGAAAAATCTTCGGATGCGGCGGCAATATAAAATACTTTTTTGTTTTCAATGTTGCAAAGCAAGTGCACGTCATCGCGATCCAGCGCATAGGCCGCATTGTTATAGGCTGCTTCGCGCGGATCCTCGTTACCATAAGGTACGGCGGCGGCGATGATCGAATCGGGGGTAAAAACGTCAAGATAACGCATATTTATTTCATACCTTTTCCAGTCCCAAGGTGCAATTATTTTCTAATTATAGCGAATAGTGGATTTTAAATAGGGATTAAAAAGCAGCAATCGGCAGATACCCACAATTATGCGTTAATAGGCGCCGGACATACCTTCGAGAGATTCGGTGAGGCCTCTGTTCTGCACCCATAAGACCCACATAGCGGCGCCAGCGGCCAGGAATGTATATAGAATAACGAAAGCGACACCGCCCACCACAATCTGGCGCAAGCCGCGCTTAGCCTGATCGCCGCGTTCATGCGCAATATTCATTAACATATTGGCCAATTGCTCGCTGTTTTGGTGCGCGCCAATTTCAATCAACTCGGCACGGGTCATGATTGGATTGCGGAACGCGCGGTCGATCGTATCGCCGCGCATGACGCGATCCAGCACCTGCCGCCAAAGCGCCTGTACGTGTTTCACCGGCGTGGAATCGGCGGCAACCTTACATGCTTCATCAAACTGCACTTTTCCTTTGACCATACGGCCAACGATACCAAAAGTTTCGGCCATAGCCGTATTTTCGATAAAAGTTTTAATTACCGGCATTCTGCGCACCATTGCCGATGAAATTTCTTCCAGCTTGCCACTGCGCAACACCAAGGAAACCGCCAGGAATACGCCGGCAATACATAATAAAATCGCTACAATTAGCAAAAATCCATTGATAAAATAGGCTGTGTCTAAGGCGCTTTTAAATTCCGCCATCATTTTTGCATCTTTGGTATCGACACCATTTGTTTCCAGCCAAGGCAAATAACCAAACTGCACGCCGATAACCGTGGAAATCGATGTCGAAATATCGAACCACAGCCAGCCGATCGCCGCAGACATCATTTTCCAGGTTTTGCCTTTTTCTTCCATATGCTGCAGCGCGGATTCGATAACTTCTTTCAAAGCGCCGATACGTTCGCCGGCGGATAAAATAGCCAGAACGCTTCGATCAAACATACGCAATTCGCGGATTGCGGTAATGAATCCGCCGCCGCGGCGTAAAACTTCGACGCCTGGTTCCAATTCAATCCGTTTTTTACGGTCGCCCTCCCCTTCGATCACGATCCATAACGCGCGGCCTGGCGACATGCCTGCCTGCACGTGGAATGACAGCGATCTTAGAAAGCTGCGTTTAAATTTAGGGCTGATATATTCGCGTTCATACCAAGCCGGTTTCCGCTGACGAATCGACAAGGGAATGCCGCCCATATTGGCGATTTCCTCACGCACCGATTTGGCATCGGGAAGGAAAAAATCTTGAGCGACCTCTTTCATGCCCATCGAGGTTGGCTGTAAATATTTTGCGGTATAAAATAGCGCCATAGTTTATCCGTGTTCGTCTGCTTCGCCGCCACGATCTTGGATCGAGAAAGATGGGACATCCGAAGAATTCGATTCCAATGTCTCGGTACCGGCCAATGCAATTTCAGGATCGATAACGCCGCGCCGCAACAAAGCCGCGGCGCTTTCCGCGCGGGATTGGAAGATAACGCCTTGCAGACGTTTGATATCCGCTGTATTGCCTTCCAGCATGTAGTCGGCAATGCGATGCCGCAATTCCGGATCGAATGGAATAAACAAAGTTTCCGGCAGCAAAGCGCGGCCGCGATACCCGGTATATCCGCAAGAATGGCATCCCGATGGGTTGGCAAGGAAAATGGTTTCTTCCGGATCAAGATTGAAGATAAACAGATTCTTTTTCAAATGCTGTTCGGCTTCGCGTACGGTCGCCGGCGTTTTGCAAGACTGGCACACGCGTTTAATAAGGCGCTGATTAATGGCCGCCCAAAGATAATGGCCCAGAACATAGGTACCGCTGTTACGGTAATCTGGCGGGAACATGCCGGACAGACGTTCGATTGTTTGCAAAGCATCCGCGGCGTGGATGGTGGTCAACACAAAGTGTCCCGATTCCGCCGAACGCAGCGCGGTTTCGGCAGTAATACTGTCCCGCAATTCGCCGACAACCAGAATATCAGGGTCATGACGCAACTGGGCGCGAAGCAATGCCGAGAATGTGGTGCCAATTTCCGGCAAAACCTGTGCCTGGCGAACCAGGGGAATTCGGTACTCCACCGGATCTTCGACGGTCATCACGTTCAAACGGTGGCGATCGAGTTCGCGAATAATCGCGTATAGAGTCGTTGTTTTACCAGAACCTGTCGGCCCGGACAGGATAACCACACCGCCGGTTTTATTTTTAATGCTGGCAAGCGCACGCATCCGTTTCAATAGAACGGGAGAATCTTTAAACAGGTCATCCAGCGATAATAGCGATTCCGGATCGAGCAAACGCATGGTGATGGTTTCACCGCCATCAATTGGCATCGCCGCGCAACGCACGTCGATCTGCCGCCCCTGATATTGGAACGGAAAACGTCCGTCCTGCGGACGGCGGGAATCGGAAAAATCCATACCCGCGTCGTTTTTCAAACGGGTGCAAAGACGTTTCGACGCCTCTGGCGACATTAAGTAACGATACTTCAAGTCACCGTCGATACGATAAGAAATCCAGCAACCGATATTATCTTCGACGTTATCGACGTGAATATCCGATGCGCGCGATTGGGCGGCGTCAATCATCAGATCGGTAATAATTTGTTGCAATAACACGCCTTCATCCGGTTGCGAATTCAGACGGTCGATTTTACGGCCCAAAGCCTCTTCGTCGACATGGGTTTCGGTACGAAGAACCGCCAATGTTTCTTTTTTATCGCGAGGGTCAATGACAACGTCATCGATGTCCAAGCGTGCGGTGCGCGCCGCGATAATCAATTCGTCTTTTTCCGCTTCTGTCAGAGAACGTGTCGCGGCAACATATAATTTTTTTCCAACACGACGCAAAGGACGCACGCCCAAGCGGCGGCACAAATTGTATGGCAAAGCCAAGCGCAAAAAAGTGGCGCTGTTTTGCGCCGAATTGGCGGGATCGCCGCCTTCTTCCGCGGCCTTGGCGCGCTGTAAATCCACCAACGCTTCTGCCACTTGCGCCCGCGTGGCAAATCCATTGCTGACGATAATATCTTCGATAGATCCGCGCGCGCCCAAGGATTGCAAGCGGCGATGCTGACGCAAAACGATATCCAGCTGCGCCTGGCTGATGACTCCTTTTTCAATCAGGATATCGCCAGTAGTAGCGGTTTTAACTCTGGTTTCTGTTTCTGCAGCATCTAGCATACAAAGACCTGCCTATTATTTCTTGACGCCTGGCGTTGCCGGTGGTGGCGTTGTGGTAGTGGATTTATTTTCAGCGGTTTTAGTTTCCTCGCGTTCTTTCTTTTTGGTTTCAGGAGAACGCGATACAACCACGCCATTGCCAACCTCGGCTAAATAAACTTCATCACCGGTTTTTTCAGCGAATAGCTGCACTTTATTGCCGTTCACTTTTACTTTGACGCGTGTGCCTTCATAGGTGAAATAATCACCGCTACGCAGGTAATAAACCGTGTCGCCTGCTTTTAATACCGCTCTTGATCCAGCAGTAGCTACCAAATTTAAATCGCTAAAAGTATTTTTCAGTTCATCTTCGTCCGGTTCCAGCAATTTTGGCGGCATAACGGGAACAGGCGGAGTTGTCTCTACTTTTTTTTCTGGCGCTTTTGGTGCCGACGCCGCCGCCGATGGCCGTGCAAAAGGATTTCCGGCTTGCGCGAAACTTGGTGTCACTTGCCCCAAAATCAGTAACAATGTCAGGGAGAATAAAATAATTTTTTTCTGACCGGCGACATTTTTCATGATAAACCTCGAATCCACTATAGCAAAGGGAAGTAAATTTTTAATAATCAGACCAAGCACTCTTTCCCATCATTCCTGATCTGCTTTCCGCACGCAAGCGTAAGATAAATTATTGATATTATTTGTTTTAATCTGTGCTTTGGATGCCGAGCCCTGGTTTACTTATGGTATCATAAATATCGGGGCAAAATATGGAAAAACCTTATTGCCGCGCGCCGCTTTTACCATAATATCCGAAACTGTCCGCCAATGGATCGGCGGGAGCCTGTGCGGCTGGCGAAACCACGGGAGCAGCAGATTCTGTAGTTGGCAATCTGCCACGGGATTTGGAATATGTATCCCCAGCTGTTACCGCATCATACATACGGTCATTGGGCGCTTGAGAGGCCGATGGAACGGATTCCATCACTGGCGCGGAACCATTGTCCCACGAATTTTGACCTTTATTAGGAATCGTGGTCATCGATGGATTATAGTCCTGATACCACCCGCCATTCGATGTTGTATTTAATGTTACAGATGGTTGAGGCTGAACGGTCGATTGAATCGGTGCGCCCCAGGACTGTTTCCAATCATCATTCGCCGGAGACATTGTAGGAACGCTAACCGCTCCATCCGGGGTGTAAATCATCTGCGAACTGATATTTGGATCGGCGGCGACCCCCGTCAAAAGATTGTTTGTTCCCTGCGGAGGCACCAAGGCGGAAGACCCCATAATAACCGTGGGTTTTGTGTCCGCAACCGTTGGTTCAGGATGCTTAAACCGAACAATGCGCGGCTTCAAAACAATCACCAATTCCGAACGTTCCAGAGCATCGGTTTTAGAATTCAGCAGCGGAATCCAATCGCCAATCGAAAATGGGCCGGAACGGTCTTTTTGATCGCGAGTTTGATTGATACCTGCGATCAGTATGGCATCGCCTGGACGCACCCGAACGCTTGTGTTCAATTCGCGCTTGGTGGTTTCAGGCAACCGGATCTGGGTATCCTCGACTGAAACCGGTTCCAAATTCACCAAGTCATCGATACTCAGACTGATGCTGGTAAAAATGCTATTGTCGCTATAATCGCCAAGAATCTCCGTTTTCAAACCCAAAGACAAATCTTCAGTTTCAACCGATTTTGAGTTGCCGCTAACGCCTTCGGTGGTGGTTACAGAAACCTTGGACACATACCGTTTTTTGCGGCCAACCTCAAATTTTGCTTTGCTGCCCGACAGGATCGTAATCGTCGGACGAGAAATGGTTTGCACATTGCCTTGCGAGGATAGGAAATCGAATAAAACGTTAATATTAAAACTGCCGGACGTAAATAGTGCGCCAAAACTTAATCCGCCAGCGGCAATCGACTCGGCACCGGCATTGACAATGTTCAAAGCGGGAGTGCCCCGGCCCAAACTTTGGTCGAAACTGAAAGTGCTGTTGTCAACAGAGGTGGCCAAGCTGCTTTTGCTGACTTGCTGCCAATTAATACCGGTGGCTTCGCGGTTGTTTAATGCAACTTCCAAGAAATAAGTTTCATAGACGATCATCACTTTGGAATCGCGCAACCGTTCTAAATAAGAACTGACATTATCAAATACTTGGCGGCTTGCGCGGAAAGTGATCATCCGGCTTGATTTATCAAGCTTCACTTCCTGTGCGCCAAGATTGGTAATGACATCCGACATTTCTGTCAAAGCATCCGCCAGTGGCGGCAACGGTAAAATAAAGCTGCGATCCTTGGAAAGACGAACCAAACCTTTGCGGTAGGTATAAAATACTCCGGCCGTCTCGCTAATTCTTTCCATTACATCTTGCAACTTGCCGGTGTAATTGGTGATATTCACCTTAACATCGTTGGCGGTTTCATCCGTAGAAACGGCGATTCCTTTATCCATCATCAACAAACGAAACGCCTCAACCGCGGTCGCATCGATCGCGCTGAAATTATCGACCATAATTTCCGGCAAGGCGTCGGATTGTTCCAAAGCCGTTGGAACCAACATATTATCGGTCAATTCCAAATCCAAAATCGCTTCTTTGCTTTCTTTAGCAATGACATTTTCAGGCAAGGTTGGACGTTCCACAGTCTTTGGAACATCTGCCGGGATATTTTCCCGCGGCATGGTACATGCCGCCAAAAGCAAACAACTAAACAGCAGAATATTTTTTAATTTTTTGGTTTTAATGCTTTTGTTGCTGCCGATCATATTTATTTTTCCACTGTCGGGGCGGGGGTTACATAGGTGTTGCCACCGAACCAGTTAGAAATACCACCAAGGAAGCCCGGCATGCTAGGGGCAGAGCTACGTGGCATTGGTCTTGGACCCATTGGCTGTGGCGGACGCATCACAACAACTTGATTCGGCATGGATGGTGCGACATTGCGCATACGATCCTGAAACTCCGCACTGCGTGTAGATAAAGGACGATCCATACGGTGCACACAAACGACGCGATTGCCATTACGCATAGTGAAATCACCCACCGCTTCCGCAATTAAAATATTGCCGGTTGGACCGGCAGTTCTGGTATTCACCATGGTGTCTACACCGTCAACAACCTGATACAATACTGGACGGCGGACATATTCCGCCTTTTTGCCAAAATCAAAATACGTCCAGATACCGTCGTTAAAAACACGCTCTGGCGCGATTTCAGCGTCATCCATAGTCGGCGCCAGGATACGCATATCAAATTTCAAGTTTTCCGGCTTAAAGGCGATTTCACGAACATAATCCGGTGGTGTTGTTGCGGTTTGCTTAGCGCCGGCAGGGCCAGTCGCAGCGGAATCCATGCTGGCGTTGATAACATCATTTACTGTGGCGCCGCCCGATACCGTAGCCGGGCGATTGGCGTCAACATAAACGGTGATATCCGTTACTTGATCGGAATTCCAGCCTTCGGAACGGATATAGAAGCTGTATACGTTACCAGAACCGCCAATAGCCGTAATATTGGTATCGGCACCGGCGTGCGTCGGACGAACAGCCATCATATTCGGCTTAATGCGCTTAGCATCAAATACAACCGGATCGCCGACAATGATATTGGTGATTTGTTCCCATGCGGGCAATTGAATGGTGGTTACCATATATTCGCGGGTACGAACGGCCATTACATAATCCGGACGCCAAACATAACGCATCACGCCAGGAGTAAATTGTCCGGCGGAAGCGTATGGAGAGTCCCAAGCTTTCTGCAACGCGCCCAGCGAATAGCTGGCGGAGCGTTCCATGACCGGATATTTGCCATCCGATTGATCCATAATATCGCGCTCTACCTGACTTTGCATCATATCGGGCGGTGGCGGCGGTGTTGGAACGCCGCCTGTTGTTTGCGGCGGACGCGGCGGCGTTGCCACCTGAGGAATAGAGCCTGGCGCGGATAAAACCGCATTTGGCGAGGATGGGGATGGTGGCGGCGATGGTGGAATATATTGCGCGGCCGCGATGCTAGCCCACGCAACGGTTGCAACTAGTACCAAACTGAAAGGGAGGGTTTTTATAGGTTTCATTGTCTTTTCTGTCTTGCGTTGTAGGAGGTAACGGTGAAGCCCAAAGGATTGATGTACTGCTCACTAAATGAAACTTTGCGCTCCACATAATCAACAGTTAAGGTTGCCTGCCAAGTCAGTTTCTGCACTTCCCTGCCAGTATAGTCCACATCGGTAGTTTCGAATTCCACAATATATCCACTTCCTTGACGATTCACTACAATAATATCCACATACCTATTAATGCGCCGGGTACGGAATTCATTGTAAACTTTGGAAGCCGTCTGCTGGAATATAGCAAATTGTTCCTGGGAAGTGCGGTTATAAAGATAGGTAGAATAACGTTCGCCCATTTCCTTGTCGTCGGGAAGAATTTCTTCGCGGATCTTAACATATTCGCCGACCAATTTTTCGGTCATAACGTCAAAACCCATGGTCCCGCGGACAAAAGGTTCGATTTTGACGACTTGTTCGCTTTTGGGTGAAAAAGTAACCAGCATTGGTTCCACCCGTTTTAACGGGGCCAGCATAAATATGGCCGCGGCCAAGGAAATATTGACCAAAAGGCTTAGATACAAGGCGATCGCATAGGCGCGCGCGGTCCATAAATAACGCCGGCTTTCCAATGCAGGCACATGTACCCCGGCCGGATATCGCCCAACCTTATCGGGATTTTTGTTTTTCTGCTCCGGCGAATTGGATGTGACAACGCCAGGAACACCATCCGTAGCGGATGGGGCTGCGTCCTCTTTTTTATCGCCGGATTTCCGGAAAGTGAAAGCCAAGGAAAACCTATATTTTACAAATCACCAAAAACGGCGGAATTAGCCGTTGATCATCCATTCATTATAATTTTGTGGAATTTCGATGCAGGCACATGGGCTTTTTTTCAATTCGTCAACATCGCTGCCAATACCGATTGGTTCAGGCACCGTGGTAGAACCGCAGCCGCTTAATGCCAAAGCAAACATGGAAATTAAAAATAGCTTTTTCATCAGACACTCCGAGTGGAATAAATAGAATCTTGCCAAAGAATATCCGACAAGAGTCTATCATTTATACAGGTTTCGGGGGATAAAAAAACAAGAAATATAAGGTTTTCAACAAGCTATTATAAAAAATGACCCGGATTTGGCGGTTTATTCGATTGTAGCAGCCAAGAAAAAAGGGGAATCCTAAGATTCCCCTTTTCTATTCGTATTAAATTCTACCTGCCGCCATTTGTCTTGGATTTATCGAACTTCAAACCAGTGCCCGGTTGTTTTGGCGCGGTATTTGGCGGCGGGGCCGGTGTCGAAGAAGTTGGCTGTTGTGGCGCAACCCCTGCAGCTGGTTGTTGCTGTGATTGTTGAGAACCGGAACCATTGACATCAACATTCACCGGCGAATTCTGATATATGGATGGTGTTGGGTAAGGACGGCCGGCGCGTAAATTTGCCCGATGCAAATCCCGTTGTTCCGATACGTGCTGCCATGGGCTGTAATTACGGACGCGGGTAAAATCAGCTGGCGAAATATTTCTACCCCAAGATGGACGTGTTTCAGAAACCACTATTTCCTCGCGCGTAGCGGGACGAACTCCTTGCAAGCTGCCGTCCCAGCCGGAAATTTGCATCATCCAGGCCTGTCCAGGCGCAATATTTAAATTGCGAACCAACACAAAATCTATGTCTTTAAATCCTTGCAACAAACCGCCGGGTCCGTCTTCCATCAATTTGGTAACGGTTCCCTGTTGTTGGAAAGTATAGGCTAACAACTCCCGCTGGGTGGGTTGATAGTTAAGGATAGGCACATATTCATGCTGACCCGTCAATGCATGCACGCTTTCTTTTCGAAATGTTCCATCCGCTTCAAAATATAGAAAACTTAGATAACGGTTATTGCGTTCGTTGTTATTAGAAACAACATCGGCGATCAATCCTGTCAATGCATCATTGGCTTTGGAATCGACGCTGGCAAAGCCCGGACCCATTTGCCGAATACCGGCCATAATATCGGCAACGGCAACCGTGTCCATAACACTAGCCGGTGCGGTGCGGCCGATTTCTGCCGGTGCGCTGCCCGATTGTGGCCCCGATTGGCATCCCACCAATCCGGTTAAAACAGTTGCGCCCGTCAACCACGCGGCGGCTACATTTGCAGATAATCCGTTTTTAGACCTTGCCATCTCTATATTTCCTTTGATTTTTAATTGTAATTTTCAATTGTACCCCAAATAGATACAACTGTCAATGTGACCAATATAGCATTTTTTGTAATGATTTCAATGACTTTATTCTCGGAAATCGTCTTTGATTTCCGGGCTGAAATAGACCGCTGGACGCGAGGTGAACGGTTTGTTCAAGCATAAAAATTCACGGGCGATATTGGTTGGGCATTTTGGCGGCAATGGCCGGTAATTTTCATAATACTCCGCTTCTGCGGTACCGAGTGGAATCTCGGTATTAACTTTCAAAACGCCATCATGAACAGTGGTCACATCCGCGGAAGAATCCACGTAAACGCCAAAGCCCAACCGGCAGCTGCGATTGTTGGAATCCATCACCTGATTGGCAAAGGCCAGCAAGTTGTTCAACTGCGTTCTGTTGATTTCGATTTGTTCTAGCTGCCGCTGTCTCCAGGTACGATAAGCTTCGGAATTGGCGTTACCGTCCGCCGTCGCATCTACATGGGCGACAGCGGCGTCTAAATTGCGCAACCGTTGTTGCACATCCTGGCGCAAACGGCTGATTTGATCGGCGATGGCAATGGCAGCGTTCGCAGCCCCTTCCGATGTCGATAAATCGCGGCTTGGAACATACGGCGATAAAAACGCGGTCTCGCCGCTATCCGTGCCGCGTGGGTTTTGTTCAAAGGCCAAACGATCGTCCGCATCGTTCAATCCTTGGACCATGGCCCAGAATTTTTCATTTAACTTCTTGATATCTTCATTCACGCGATCGCGATTGATTTTCGCGCTGAACACATCGGGATTGCTGCCGCATTCCCGGCCGCTGCGGCGGCCAACGCCGCAAGCATCTTCGTACCATTTATCGGCAACTTTTTCCGACTGGAACCATTTACCCATCAACCCAAGCGGTGGATTAGCCACAGCGCCCCGGAAAGAATATTGAATGCGGCATTGATCGCCGACAATAACTTTGTGGTAATTTGGATCGCTGGCATCTTCCAACCGGTCATTAGGCACATTTGCCGGAGCCAATGTCATCCGCGTGCCGCTTGGATAGTTGTTATTGATACAATAGACATAACGCGGATTTTCGCAATTGCCTCGATACCAGCCACCATTATAATTGCGGCACCAGGTTTGCATGGTGCAATTATGTCCGCCTGGTTCCAAATTCAAAATATCGCGCGGCGATGCCATCAAGGTTTCCGATACCCGGCAGGCTGCATTGCTCATCCGTTGGAATCGGCTCATTAAATTCGATGCGTGCTGGGTTGCGGATTCCACCGTCGGTTCCGGCAAATTATAAGCAAATGGATCGATCGATATCATCCGATTAAGCAAAGAAGCTTTTGCCATATTTGGATCCGGGAAAGGCGAATGGCCCAATGTGGCGGCAACCTGCCCCCAGAAATGATCGGCTTGCGTTTGCGACCATGCCTTACATTGCATAATATCGTCGAATCCAAGCGCGGCCTGTTGCATATCCGCTATTTGAATGACGGTATTGTGCAGTTCTGCGATCACCGCGGCGCGTGACGAAGCCGTATTAAACAATGTTTCTTGAGGTTGCGCGCCGCTATGGCCGTTTTCAGAATAATAAACGCAATGCGATGGGTTGCCTAAACGTTGCAAACGATCCATGGCCGCCGCGGTGAAATCGGCATGGCCTGGATGATCCGGATCTTGCGGACAATATCCATCGCGGCCCTGATCCAGTTGCGTAGCATCCAACAAGGCTCCTGGATGAACATCCGGCACACCGCCATGATTTGGCAATTCTTGCATGCCGCCATTGCCATCGCTGGAACGGAAGCCCATATTGAGATTCAAATTATGAACCATCTCAAATCGGATCAAATAATCGCCAGAACCTGGCGATGGATTGTAAATATGGCTTGGCGACGCATCCGGGCCAGCATTGGCGATTTCATCCTGGGCCGCACTATATCTTTCATATGGATCGATAATCGGCGCATCATCTTTCATATAAGCCTGCGGGGCGGCGACGATCGGAGCACTTTGCAGTTGTTGCAAACTTAAAAATTGATTTCGTGTCGCCAATAAATCCGCAGTGACAACATGCAACGCCATCCGCAGCCGTAACCCGGCAGCCACCACGCCATACAATCGGCCGATGGTATCGGCGTGCGTAATTTCCCATTCGTATGCTTCGATGGCTCGTTGTGTATGCGATTTCTCGCCATCTGGTGATGGCTGTACGATCGCTTTTACCGCTTCCGCCTTTGCCAACATTAACCCCACACTTCTGGCATATGCTTCGGCGCGGCGTTTACGAATAGCCAGCTGGGTTTCCATATCCGGATGTTCCCGGCTGTAATAAGTTTGCAGCACGCGGGAGTTTACCTTGCGAGGATCGCGCATTTCCTGTGCACTGAGATTGATATGAATCAAGGCGCGATCTTCATGATGATAATCCGCGATGGCGGCAATACTTTGCGAATAGAAATCGGTACGAAAATCATCCGTATCGTGATCGCCAGTCAGCGTGCTGGTAATATCATCCATAATTTCATTTAATTTTTGGTACTGTTCGACGATATGATTGACCTGTTCTAGCAACGCGCGTCCTTTCGCGAGCTGTTCATTATCATCAGTCAATTTCAACATCCCCGGATTAGGGCAAAGTGGGCAGCGTTCGAAATCGTCCACCGGTGGAGGCAAACAAATCGGCGTGCCGACAGGCGTAAATTCGCATTCATATTGCGCCAAAACAGGCGGCGCCTGCAGAACACAAGCTGCAAGCGCAACCAAAAAACCGCATGTTTTGGCAAAGCGGAACATTATATAATCACCACCCTAGCAGGCGTTATTATTGCAAGTACCCAATCGCCCATCCGACCCCCTTGGATCATCGGTGGGCAATTGCGTTAACGCTTGCATACCCAAAGCCGCGTTTTGATCGGCAAGCAGACTCATAATTTTAATGTTTGTATCCGCATCTTCCTTAATCTGTTCCGACAACAGAGTTAACTGGGCAATCTGGGTATCCGGCTTTGTCCGGGTCATTTCATTGGCGATCATAATTTTATCCGGCGCAGTCGCTTGAGCTGTTGTCGAATTGGTCAGCATGTTCTGCATGTCGCGCTGGAATTTGGTTTGGCGTCTTTTTCTCACGCCCAATTGCGTTTCGATGGATTTGTCATTTGGATCGGACCATAACGATTCCCGCATAACGGACAATGCTTTTTGCGGATTACGCATAACCTTATGGACTTTAGCGGGATCATTCAGCGTCTGGTTAATGTTACCGACAAATTCGGTGTAATAATTGGTGTCATACGGCAAGAACGTCAGGGCGATATCGCAAGGATCGTCTGGAAAATCCGGCAAACGAAAATCAAAATTGAAATTGAAAAAGAACGGCGGAAAACGAGTATTACAAATGGTATTGGCAATATTGCCCAACGTTCTTAAAAATGCGATCTGATCTTCTTTCAAGCCTAGCGTTTTGGTAATCAATTTTTGATAATTGGTGATATCTTGCAATTCCTTGACCGCTTGATAGGCTTTGTATAATTGCTCATTTTCTTTTAAAAAATTCTCAATATCGAAATTCATAATGACGCCGCCGCCGCCAGCGCCGCCGCTTTGCGCATGCGCTTGGTGCGGAGTGAAAATGATACTTCCTAAAAACAAAATACCAAGGATTGCTAGAAATTTTTTACAATTCGTCATGATGGAATCTCCAGATATTGCCTTAACCAATCCGCGCCATATTTGCGCATACACATTTCCGCTTCGGCCTTCGATGGTTCGTCCGAGCGGAAAATTTTCAATAACGGTCCCAAAGGACTTAAATCTACATCAAGTATAACAGATTCGCCGGTGGCCCGCTTGACCAAAACGGCGCGTCTTAACCTTCTGGAAATAGACAATCTTCCCTTAATAAAGTCCATTTCCCGGTCGGTTAGGCCCCAATCGGCATATTCGCTTTCCTTGGCTTGAGGGTTGGGCAGGAAAAAGGTGGTTTGGGCCTGGCCCCGAATAGCCTCGCCAAGGCCGGCGGCGGCAATCGCCTCTGGACGCTGGAAAGCGGAAATAATCGCCGCGCCTTTTTTCCGGTATTCCTGCAGCATTTGCAAAAAGAACTGGCGGAACAATGGATGCCTCACCACAGGTTCAGTTTCATCGATAAAGATCAACGCTGGCGAACGTGTTTCGGTAATTGCCGCCTGGATACGGTGCATTAAATACAAAATAACCGCTCGGGCCAGATCTTCATGTTCGTAAATTTTGGTAAAATCCAAAGTCACAAGGCGCGTATTGGTTAAATCCAACGAATCGGTGGCGCCATTGAAAATTTTTCCATAAACCGCCGGATCGACCCATTTGTTCAACTGCTTGCGCAAAGGTTTGGCCTTGCTGAACACCGCATCGTAAATATTAGCAAGACTACGCTGTTCTTTGGTAATACCGACATCGAACGCGGCTTCGACGGCAAAGCCAATTTCTTCGATTGCTTCGGAATCTTCGGATTCCGACAGGGCTTGCAAAAATCCGCGCAAGAAAGACCGGTTTTCGGCATTATCCGTGCAATAAAACGGATTCAATTCTGTCTTGCGCCCAGGCAAATCCGATCCTTCAAAGGTAACATAACTGCCGCCAACCGCATTGGTGAAAATATAGGCGCCGCCATGCCGGTCGATCATATAACAACGCAATTTCGGATGACGCATCGCCATTGCCGTCAAGAAAGTAACCAGCGTGGTTTTACCGCCGCCGGTTGGACCGATGGTAACCGCATGCGCTACCGCAGCCACTTCGTCGGTGACATGAAATTGGAAATTATAGGCCGTGCCCATGGCCGTGCGGAACAATGAAATCGGCCCTGGGCCCCAGTCGCATTTCAATAAACCTTCCGGCGGCTTATCCAGCGTCACATGGCAAGAAACATTGTTGGAAAAAAGTTTATAGACGCGCGGCCATAAATTATATCCTGGGAATTGCGCGAACCAGGACGATTGCGTTGCCGCGCCTTCCCGTACCGCGGTGACGCCATAACCCGCCGCTATGCGTTTAATTTCCGCTTCGACAAAAGCCAATTCTTCTTTGGTTTTGGCGAACATAAAAATGGTCATGGTATAAAAACTTAGTACCGCCGCATTGGCATCGCTGCCTTCGACCATATTCATCGCTTCGTGAAATTGCGCGTGAACGCCGGCGCTGTATCTTGTCGCCAAGGACATTCGTTGGTGCTGCACCAAGCGCAATTGCGCTTCGGTGCGCGGCATTGGGTCGAACGTATGCATCATAATCACTTCGCCTGGAACGGCGGATAATTCCGAAACAAATCCTTCGTTGGTGAAATCGCCGATCGAACGCAATCCCATAGAGGCGCAATACAAAGTTTGCTCGCCATTTTGAAAGGTTATGATCCCATCTTCCTTGCCAAACTCCACCGTATCGGCGCATATGGCATCGCGCACGCCTTCGCCAATGCCATTGGGATGCGGCCGGGTAAGAGGACTTGCGATTCGCGCCCAAATCCAAGTCGGACGATGGATAGGTTCCGGATCAAACTGGGACAACACGCGTGGACGGTATGGATTTAGCACAGAAGCAGTGATATCCGCCGCGTCGTTTAATTTAACGATATTATTTTTGGTTTTACCGGAAACGGACAGAACGATAATTTGCCGGTTCCGGAATGTGTTGCGAAAACTATATTCCCAGCGCCGGGCCATTTCCCGCAAAATAACATTTTCATGTTCCAGCCCGGCATTTGGATCAATCCGTTCGCGCACAATAAAAACGCGCACCATCACGCCGGTTTCCGCCAGCGCATCGATCCAGTTTTTGCGCGAATAATAAAACGCTTCGCGCTCGCCGGGGGTAAGAAAAGTAATATCCCGGCCTGCCACCTCAAGACACTGTACCACCGTTCCATCGCGGCATAAAATAGTCTTGCCATCTTGCAGAACCTGATCGAACGGCAAAAAATCCGCCAATTTGGTTTCCTTGGGATTGGGCAACATCGTATGCGCAATCGCCGGCGTCAAAAGACCCGCGAATAAAACACCGCCAGCAATCATGCCAGCGGATCCCGCCAGTATCGCCGTGGTACTTACGGTTGACCGTAACGCTTCAAATAAATTGGTGGACAGTTCAAGGGACAAATTTATTCCTTTTTGTTTGGATCAGATTCTTGGTTCTTACGTTGGCCTTGCTCCAGCACATCAAGATTCTATAGGCATGCGGTTCGCGCGCGCCGATAATAGCCAAAACGATATGGTTTCCGGCCAGAACCGTCAGCGCCCATAGTGGGTTCAGTTCAAACGCAAACCCAAAAATCATGATCGAACCTGCGATCAGAAAGTTCATCAGCGCCAATTCCACCGGCGCCCAAAACATCAAAGGCGGGTTGGCAATCGATCGCATAACGCGTTGCGGCATATAATACTCCTGGCCGCCGGAAAAGGGGGCGGTTCTTGGATTGTCTCTCAAATGATATTAACGAATCAAGAACCAAACGTGGGGAGAAAAATTAATTTATGGTTTCGTGGCGATAAAATAAAACCGCCAGTCTTTTGGACTGGCGGTTTGTGAATTACATATTAGATTTTACGTTAGCAAGCTAAACTGCTTTCGGAATAAGTACCGCCAGCGCCAGCATATTGTAAAATTTGATCGAAGATAGCGATCACGAAGATGCCACCGACCAATGCAAAGAATGTGGTCCATTTAAAGCGGCCGAAGAATGCCAGAACGCCTAAGCTGAGAGCAGCTATACCGCCAATGATATAAACAATTTTGCGGCCTTTATCCCAAGCGATGTCTACGCGACCGCATAGGGCATCGAATGGACCGGAACCGCCGCCACCAGCGGCCCAAACATCAACTGGCACCACCAACGCCAATGCCGCCACCAAAACCACCGCTAAAATACGCCAATAATTAATTTTCATCGAACGACTCCTTAAAATTTTGCCATACCTAAGTTATTACCAGAAAAGGTTTTTTCCTCTATCCTGCTTTTAATTGTATCCCAAAACGCACAGAAAGTCATCAAAAAAAGATGATAACCTATATTTTTTATTATTCTTGCCCTGCTCCTTAAAGATTAATCCATGCTTCTTATAATATCTTGTAATAAATATCAAAATCAACAATATTGTAATTTTATTACCATAAATAATTAAAAATAGCCCTGTTTATAATATTAACACTATATCCCAAACAGCAAATTTTTTGCTTGTACTATCGCCGAAATAGCGCTATATTTCCCCTACGGTTCCAATGTACGGTATTATATTAAGTCGCAGGGTATGAAGTGAATGCGCTAAAAAACAAAGAAAAACCTTATGATATCACGATCAAAAGAACCCGGTTTAGAGACTAACAAGACGCACAATCACAGAGTGAAGTTGTAATGGAAAAGGAGAAAGAAATGGGAGTTGTAAAACTAGCGAAAAAACCAGGAAGCGATGCCGAAGGCAGCGATAGCGCCGCATCGAGCCCAAACCTGGTGCCGAACCGTATCAAGGAATGGCGTATGAAGCGCGGCCTGTCATTATCGGAAATGTCCGAATTGACCGGTTTGACCCGCTCGGAATTGCACAAATTGGAAAAAGGCGTACGCCGTTTGCGTACCGATCACTTGCCAGTGCTGTCGAAAGCATTGCGCTGCGATCCAGAAGAATTATTGTCCCCGGAATTGGCCGAACAATTGATGGGCAACCGTTTGAAATACGGCGGTGGCGCAGGCAATTTGATTTCGTCCGACAACCCGACCCCGCGCGCCGATCTGCCAATTTTGGGCAGCTTTAGCGCCGAAGGTAAATTCATTTCGGATGAAAACACCCCGCAAGCTTTCGCTCCGCGTCCACCACAATTGGTGAACGTAAAAGGTGCGTATGCCGTTTATATGCCAACCACCCGCATGGAACCACGTGTTCCAGTCGCCAGCATGCTGTATGTCAATCCAGTATTGCCAGCCCGTCCGGGTGATCTGGCCGTTGTACGCATGGCCGATGGCCGCACCGAAGTGTGCGCCGTTGAACGTGGCAAAACCGGCGCTTTGGTAGGCCGTCTGTCCAATCCCGATGAAATCATCGAGTTGGATCCAGAAGCAGGCACCAAAATCAACCGCGTTACCGGCGTTATGTTTGCATAATTAACAAACATCCCAATAGAACCATATTAAACCCGGCGAAAGCCGGGTTTTTTTATGCCTAAATATCAATAAAATAACAGCTTTAAATCGTGCACCAAAGGGATATGTTGGTTGACTTTTTACCTTATTTCCATTAAAATCAAAGCACGATATTTTGAAATAAAATTATAGCTTATGGCGGAGGGTGGTGATGGGATATGTCACCAATGCTTTATTCAGAAATTCTCAAGGTCACTATAGCATACCCAAAATAATTGGGGTTAGCGCTGTTGGGCTGTTTATCGGGCCATTCATCCCCGCCCTTTTAGCAATTACATGGCCGGCAGGCCCACTGATCGCAACCACTTTGGTGGGTGGCGGATTAATAATTAAAGGAATTTCCGGCGGCGGATCTAAAAACGTCGTAATTCCGCAATCCGAAAAATTTGGCGCACCGACTGCCGAAGAAACAAGGGATGACCAAAAACAATCCAGCAATGGAAAATGTTACGTTAATTTCCGCACTTTAGTTCCGAAAATATCCGAAGCGTATCGCCAATCCATATTGGGTGAATTTACCCCAACCAAATTGGGATTTGTTTATACTCCCGATCAAAAAGCGGAAAAATTATCGGAGGAAACTACCGAAAAGGCCAAGGGTAAGTTCTGGCAAATCGCCAGGGATCAATTGCGTGCGCTGGTAGAGTTGCATACCACCGGCGATTATAATAAGCCGGTTCCGACCACTTATTGGGATTCTGCTACCAATTCCGCAAAGCCCGTGAATGCACCAATGCAATGGGTGGTTGCGGCACAGCGCGGCGCGTTATTGGACATGATTGCGGTCGACCGCGCGGCCAACATGATTCCATTGCCGGAATACACAGGCGAGAAAAAAGCGGAAGAACTGAAGAAAAGCCTGTTTTCCGAAGGTCAAAGAGTAGATCCCCAAAACCCTAAATCGCCGCAATGGTTTGACGTTGCCGGAAAAATTAGGCAAAATGGCGACTGGTCGAAAAATACCCCGGAAGGCCAGGCATTGGCCGGCATGTTTTATAATTATGCGGTGGGCAAACTTAGCAATCTGATCAATAATGATAAAGCCGGCGCCTTTGATAGAATATTTTCGGGCCACGCTTCGCGGGAAGATGCATGGTTAAATTGCCAAATATACAGCGATGCTTGCCGGTGGGGTTTGGTGGATCGTCACACACGGACATTAATCGCGCAGCGCGCGCACCAGGTGGGACGGGACAGCGGCGATTATACGCTTTATAATTTCTGCATGCATTGTTTGGCGGATGAAAAACTGCTGCAAGACAATGCGCCGGTTTTTGCGCAGGTAGCAGCGGATACAAAATCCAGCCGCGATGCCTTTATGAATAATTTGCGCGGTAACGCCCCATCAACGCCGCAAACGGAGGCTGGTAATCACACCGCTTTGTTACAAAGCGAAACTGTAGGCGATAGAAGTTATGCGAAAGCCCTTGACGCCGTTAAAGCGGAAGCAACAAAAACCGCATTTGGCAAAGGCACACAAGATCTTGCAACCAACATTGCTGCCTTGCAAGGTTTGGCGAATGGCATTGAAGATGAAGTATTCTTGGGCAAGACTGGCTGGGATAAAATCAGAACGGCCCTACAAAATCCAAGAACAAGAATCTTTGTGGCTCAAGGCACGGCGCGCACTCTTATTGGTTATATTAAAAGCATTGTCGACATGCAAAGACGATAATTATAAATTATTTTTTCGGCGGTCCGCTGCCACCGCCCTGGTTAGCTTTATCAGCATTAGATCTCCTTAAAGCTTCTTCCAATGCTTCCCTATCCGCTCTTTCTTTGGATAATGCATCGGCATCACCGCCGCCTGCGCTGCCACCAAATCCGCCGCCTGCAAATCCGCCACCACCAACGCCACCTGTTTGTGCTTGACCGCTAGGTGAAGTGCCATCGAGACCTAAACCTTGCGCTACAGCATGGCTGCTATTTTGGAAAGCAGCAGCTACTTGACCTGCCGTTGGCGGTGGAGGTGGCGAAGTTGGTCCTGATCCACCACCGGAACCGCCAGTCGAACCGCCGCCAGGAGTATTAATAGTGCCTGTAGCCGTAACATTGCCAGTGGCTGTTACAGGACCGGTAATAGTGGAGGGTCCGCCGCCACCTTGTCCTCCACCTCCAAAATTGCCAGTGGGCATGTTGGTGCCAAAGCCAGGAGGCAATGGGCCCAGTGTGGTTTGCCCAGCCACATTGGATGTCACGGAACCTGAAAAACCCGGGCCCGTGATGGTGCTGCCATAGGCAGGGAAGCCGCCTCCAGATCCTGGGGATGGAGAACCACCACCAGTACCACCCGCTGGGGATGGTGAATTGAAATTTTGCGGAGCAAGCGCGCCAGTTACACCCCCGCCGCCAGTGCCGCCCCCACCGCCTGCTGGTGGTGTGGGAGGTGGTGGAGAGAAATTTTGTGGAGCAAGAACACCGGTTACACCGCTGCCTCCGGCCGGCGATCCGCCGCCGCCAGTGCCCAAGGCTGGAGCCGGACCACCGCCCGGCGGTCCGCCAGCACCTGCGACCGCGCCAGATTCCGGCAATGCCCCGGCACCAGCGCCGGCGGCCAAGGAAGCGCCGCCAGTCGCGATAGCTGCGCCAGCGTAAACCGCCATAGTTGCCACTTTCTGAGCCGCGCCGACCACGCCGCCGCGAATATCGTCGCCAACGCCCATGCCGACAAATTCTTGCGCAATTTTAGACGCGCTTTTCATCATATATAATACGAGGAAACCAGCCGTGAAAAAGGAAAACCATACTAACATTATGCTGTCTTGAAAAGCGAACGCCGCTTTGACGGCGGAGTGTTCAAGAAAACTACCGATAGAATTGGCGCCTTGGCCAACCTCGGTAATGGTAGTGGTAATTATTGTCACGCTGATGCCAACCAGGATCGATTGAAACAACAATGTCGCGGCAATACCAACCAACATCTTGATGGCTTGTACCGCCCATCCTCGCGTCATTTCAAATAAATATGATGCTATCAGTAAAGGGGATATAGTAATGATAATCCCCAATCGGAACATCGCATCAAGCAGGTATATGGGATAAATCAATATGGCAAGAACGAATACGATTGCCAGAACAATACCCGCGATAAACATCATCAGCATTTTTACTAAATTAGCAATTGTATCTCCAAGATTGGGAACCGGAATATCAACCGAAGGCAACCATCTGCCCCCACCGATAGTATAAGTATCATAGGCGATTACCACATCTGATCCCGCCAAGAACATCCCCATCATGCCCATGGCCGCGCCAACACCCATAACACGCTGTACATCGTTAGCAAGACACAACATACGTCTGCCGGCCGCCCGCATTTCTTCGAGATGGCCTGCATCCACATTCACCAATGCATCAAATCCAACAAAAGGGGTGGTATTATAGGCGCAGTTATCGCTGCCAATAGTGCCTGCAAACACCCCCGTATTATTGGCCGTTTCTTCTAAAACCTTACTGGAAAGATTTAAACCGGTAATGTAAATCGGATTGATAATATATTCCCACACCAACCCGAACCCGGTATTTGACAAAAACACCAACAAGAAAATAAACAAAGCCAGTCTGCTGGCAATACGGTTGAATACTTCGCCAATACCGGCTGCAGAACCAAAAGGCATAAAAATTTTTGCGATATTCCACAATAACCATAGACCCAACGCTCCGCCCAAAATCTTTTGCAGCGGATTTACTATGGCTTGCGATATTTTGTATCCCAATACTACGCTGGATTCATAAAAAACGCCCAGTGCGGGACAAGCCCAACACAAACGCGCAATTGCATTATCGTATACACTTTGCGCCGTATTTTGTGCAAAAGCTGGATTATGGTCGGCGATAACAAATTGCAAAGCAATAATAACGCCAACAATCAAAACGATTTTTTTAAGGGACGAAAAAATATTCATCAAATAGGTTTTGCCTTCAGCTTTGCGGAAAGTGGCGTTCCACGTACATTTTCAATGTTTGTGGAGTGACCGCCGGGGTTAACTCGCCAGTGAAGACCGCCAGGATTTCATATTGCGGGGCGCTTTGACTGATTTCGCCCCAATGACGCAAAACTTCGTAATGCACATCGGCGCCATTAACTTCGATGTAATTGATCACCGTTCCTCCTGTGTCTTCGTACCGCCCAATAATGGTAAATCGCCGTTTCTGACCCATATCTACCCCTTCCATTCCACGGTATCATAACCGTATAAATGGCCGAGGTGCGCCATCATTGCGCGAGCCGTTACGACCGATCCTGGTGCGATATTGTTATCTATCATACCACAAACTAATGCGATTTTATATGAACAAAACATGGTAGTAGCGAATGGTGCCAATCCCTGAGCGGCATTTTCTTATTCCGGCAATATTGTAACCTTTATATAAGAAAGGCCTGATACAATACCCCCAGATAGGAATTAATAGATGTAATCTATCCGGCTGTAAAATACAGCTTAAAAATCGCCTCCCCATTCTATTTTCCCCTATTATCGGATTTTTCTATACTATAGAAATATCCTAGCTTTAAGGGTACTTTACAGTCGATGACAGGATGATGACAATAACCCAATACTTACACATATTTTCACCCAACCGGCGGTCAAAGCCGATCTTAAATTATACTAAGATATTGATTTTAATGTGTTTATTCGGTTGCTTCTGGGCGCTTCCCGCCAATGCCGCCGAAAATGCCGCGCCGTCGGCCAGAGAAGTGGATTATTGCACCCCTTATATTCAACGCGCCGAGAAAAAATACAAAATTCCGCGCGGTCTTTTACAAGCTATCGCGTTGGTGGAATCCGGCGTCAATGGACGACCCTGGCCATGGGCACTGAATGTGGGCGGCGAAGGGATTTACCCCGAAACTTACGAAGCCGCCACCAAAGCCTTGCGCGATAAAGCCGGCAACGTACGCAAGGACGTGGCGGTAGGATGCATGCAAGTTTATCTGGCATTCCATGCGCATAAATTTTCCGCGCCGGAATGGCTGTTGCATCCTGAATATAATGTCGCTTATGCCGCGCAGTTGCTGCGCAAATTATATCGCACGCATCATAATTGGACATCGGCCGTTGCGTATTACCATGCCGCAACGAATAAACGCGCCCAATATGATTATGTTTGCGCGGTTTTTTCGCGGGTCAATAAGATCCGCGGCACGAAACCGGATCCCGAAGGCCAGCGTTATTGCAAAATCATGCCTAAAACCAAAACTTCCACAAGCGTTAAAAAACCGGCCGCAGAAGCCATAACCCAACCCAACGATTCTATGGAATCCAGCGGCATGCCGGCCATTAACGGGCTGATTAAACCGGCCGAGAAAAAATAATTTAGAGATAAAAATCGAAAATTACCCGGCCGATCGGGCCAATTAAAACCGTGATTAAAAATCCGGCACAAATACCGGGACCAAATGGGATTTCATCTTTCATACTGCCCTTGCGGGTCCACAACCAACGCAACCCAATCACCAGAATAGTCAGCACCGACCCGACCAAAGCGGCGGAAACAACGCCTTCCATTCCAACCCAAACGCCGACGGCGCCAAATAATTTGACATCTCCCAGCCCCATCGCCTCGACTCCCTTGATACGATAAACCGCTTCTCGGAAAATC
The DNA here is from genome assembly GCA_004295055.1 of Alphaproteobacteria bacterium. NCBI lineage: Bacteria > Pseudomonadati > Pseudomonadota > Alphaproteobacteria > Alphaproteobacteria bacterium. Next base: position 37,490 of record SHNJ01000034.1, read on the forward strand.
CAGGAACCCGCAAAACCCGCCAGAAATCCATAAAACGGTTCTTGCCACCCATACAGGCGGATGGGATCGTAGATGGCCAGAATAATGCCGATAATAAATACGATCAGCGTTAAATAATCGGGAAGAATTTTTTGCTGTAAATCGATGACGCACGATGCGGTCAACGCAATCGTCATCAACAAAACACAAATCAATTGGAAATCGGAGAAATGGTAAATCATGGAATGAATAGTACCTAGTACCTAGTACCTAGTACCTAGTATTTTATATTTTGTTCATAATATTTATGGGTAACGGGACATATCCGTTACTAGGAACTAGGCATCTAGGAACTTGGAACTATCGACGACCCTGTTCGCCACGTGGGAAAGCCTGAGTATTCATTGGGCCCATATTCCAGCTGGGCTTGCCGTGTCCGCCGCCAGCGCCGGCGCCGCCGACACTGCCGCCGGTAGTATCTTCTTCGGTTTTATCTTTTTTGAACGTCGCGCCGTGATAATTTTTCACGTTATAGGCCGCATAGGCCGGTTTACGCGCCACCGGCGCTTCCGCCGGCCTGGCCGACTGCACGCCCATCAAACGCAACAATATCGTCGTGATCGCTTTGGGTACGGCATAAAACGGCTTTAAGACAGCATTCAAAATTTTCCGAAATTCCGGCGCGGCCTTGATAGCAATCATAATGCCAAATAATGGCACGACCGCGAACATCAGCATATAGAACATGACAAAACTCCATTGCAGCGTACTTCCTTGGTTATACAATTTGTATACCATCTGCCAGTTGCGCGGAAAAAACGGATCAAAGTCAAAAAAGGCGAGCGAAGCGAAACGCGTGCATAACAACGCCACAACGTTCCAGGCCAGAAAAATAGCGCCAGCGGAAACCACCAATTGCGCGCGGCGATTCAAATTTTCGAAAAAGCTTGTAATTTTTTTCAGTGGCGTGGAATCTTGCGCCCAAATCACGCGCGGCATATTGGATTGCTGAGAACGGATAGTTACCGGGCCGGGCGCCTGACTTAAAACCGGACGGCGGCCGACATTGATTTTAGGAACTTCCATCGTTGTCGAAGACGAAAACCCCTGACCCCAATCCACCAAATGTGAAGCGGCTTGATCGCTAACTAATTTTTCTGCTTGGTCCAAAGCGCGATGCGCGGCATCTTCGCGTTCTTCCTGCCGGCGTTCTTCTTCGACGCGATCCAACAGCGGCCTGAAGATATCATCATCGATATCCCACAAATCCTGTTTTGGCGTGCGCGACGGATTGACCTCCACTACTGCGGAAGCGGAATCCGCAACATGGTCGTCATCGCGCCGTTGAACAACGTCGTTTGAATCGCTCATAACCCTACACTATCCTAATCAGATACAATTATACCTTTAATGCTTAGTATATCCGAAAACAGGAATAATTACCATACTTATTTTAAATTTATTGCGTAATAACAGTGGGTTAGAATATATGCTATTAAGCCCATCCTATGCGGGTCTGAAGTAATTGAAAAATATGCATTTCTTCAAAAACTACAAGGCGGCTTGAATAAAACAAAATATCTACTTTTTGCCGCCCGCAACTTTCTTAGCAAATCCACCGGTATTGGCCGCCATATTTTGCCCAGCCGCTTGGCCACGCGCCAAACTGCCCAATCGTAAGCGCAAGGCATTCAATTTAATGAAACCTTTGGCGTCTTTTTGATCATAGACCGTGTCATGTTCAAACGTGACATAGGCCTGGCTGTACAAACTGACCGGCGATTTGCGGCCAGCAACCATACAATTGCCCTTGAATAATTTCATTTTCACGGTGCCGGTGACATGTTGCGAAGCTTCATCGATTGCCTGTTGCAACATCACCCGTTCCGGCGCAAACCAGAAGCCGTTATATACAAGCGACGCATAACGCGGCATTAATTCATCTTTTAAATGCATCGCGCCGCGATCCAGCGTGATCGATTCCATCGCCCGGCGTGCAGCCAATAAAATTGTTCCGCCCGGCGTTTCATAAACACCGCGCGATTTCATGCCGACAAACCGATTTTCCACCAAATCGATCCGGCCGATACCATTGCGTCCGCCAATTTCATTTAGTTTGGTCAGTAATTGCGCCGGCGACAATTTTTGGCCATTGATCGCGACCGGGTCTCCCGCTTCAAATTCAATTTCCACATATTCCGGCGTATCTGGCGCTTTTATTGGATCGACCGAACGAGTGTAAATATCGGCTGGTGGTTCAACCCACGGATCCTCGAGGATTTTTCCTTCATACGAAATATGCAGCAAGTTCGCGTCGATAGAATATGGCGCTTCGCCGCGCTTATCTTTGGCGATTGGAATTTGGTGTTGTTCGGCAAATTCCAGCAATTTGGTACGCGAAGTCAATTCCCATTCCCGCCATGGCGCAATCACCTGCACATCTGGCTTCAAAGCATAATACGTCAATTCAAACCGGACCTGATCGTTGCCTTTGCCGGTGGCGCCGTGCGCAACCGCGTCAGCGCCAACCATATTCGCAATTTCAATTTGCCGTTTGGCAATCAGCGGCCGCGCAATCGATGTGCCCAGCAAATAGGTTCCTTCGTACAAGGCATTGGCGCGGAACATCGGAAATACGAAATCGCGCACAAATTCTTCGCGCAGATCTTCGATAAAAATTTCTTTGACCCCCATCCCTTCAGCTTTTTTGCGCGCCGGTTCCAGTTCCTCGCCCTGGCCAAGATCGGCGGTAAAGGTTACCACCTCGCAGCCATAATTTTCCTTAAGCCAGCGTAAAATCACCGACGTGTCCAGTCCGCCGGAATAAGCTAAAACGATTTTTTTAATATTGGGTTTGGTCATAATAATTCCGCCTTGTTGAAATTGCGCATATTTTATCGCAATCACTTACGGTAACAAAGCCTATTCTTGCATAAAAATGCGTATGATCTGCATAAAGCAATGCGGATTTTGATCCAACTTTATGGAGATACCAGTCTAGTGGGATATCGGATTATTTCCCGCGGCCAAAACGGGACATAAGAACCATCGCGGCGGCAGCGGTGCCGATTAACGATCCGAACGAAGTACCGGGATTATGCGTGATTGTATCCATAAAATTGGATTGCCGCACTCCGGTGAAAGATTGTCCATAAATTCCCGCCACCTGATCGCCGCCAACAAAATGTTGCGGCCCGGCAAAAGCGGATGGGCCTTGGGCCTTTTGTTCCGGCAATGCGCCCAGCGCTGCCAAAAATATTTTCCCGGTCACATCGGTGGCCTGCAAAGACGATGTGGCTAACGTAACTGCGAAAGAAGGTGTGTTTTCACCTTGTTTTGCCTTAACGTGCGAGGCCACAACATCTATTACCAGATCATTGCCCACTTGGCGCATATTGCCTAATTTTACAAAATTATTGGATGCGGTGTAATGCACCACGTGCGGTGGAGCGCTTTTTTCTGACAATGATTGCAATCCGGTATTGGCGGCATTTCTTTCGGCGGCCACTAAATCGATAGCTTGCTCAACTTGCGGAATAACTTTTGCCTGCATAACCATTTGCCGGTTACCCGACAAAGCCCATCGTATTTCCGGTTTTCCCTGTAACAAGGCATAGCTTCTGGGTCCGCCATTGGAGGGGGTGAATTGAATTTTAAGTGACATTCCCTCGGCCAATGCGTGATCGGTAATATTGATCTGGCCTAAACATGCGGCGCTGTGGGAAGTGGACACAACCTGATCCAGCATGCCAAGATCGACATTACGGTCAATAACATATCCCAAACCGCCTACGGCCGCGGGCGACAGCAAAGCGGCTGCGACCGCCAATCCCCTATTACGGCCAGTAACCACACCGTGCCAACGCACAAAAGGACTAGCAGCCACTTTGACTAAAGTGACTAGAAAATTTTCTTTACGACGATGGCCAACCGTTAAAATGCCTACCGCAGACTGGGGTGAAGTTGAATAAGTAGTCATTATTCCTCGATCTTAAGATGTTTTAAGATACACGATACAGAAACAAATATCCATCGGTCGATTATCATTTTCTTTTAAAGAAATAATATTACCTAAATTCGAAATAATATTTTTATTGTCAATGCGAAATAAAATTGCTTTACTTCACTACCATCAACTAACACAGGGGCACACTCTTATGAAAGCCAAACTTTTTTTAATTGCAGTTGTGTGTTTAGGTTTATTTTTATTTGCTTTGCCACAAACGACTTCGGCGCAAAATCGTAATGCGTACGAAATTATTCAGGATACCAATCACAATAATGGCGGTTCTGCAATGCACTCGGGTGGAGGCGCCGTAGGCACTCCTGTATCCGGTGTTATTACGCCTCCTGCCGATCCCGATAATCCACCGGATTTCCGCGATCCAAACGATCCTAGAAAAATTCTGGATTATAATTGCGGCGGCAGAACCAAAATCACCACTCCTGGCCGGATTTATGGTTGGAATTGCACCGCCAGCATGAGCTGTTCTTGTTCCATGACTTACCGGGATGATAATGGGGTTGTAAGAACATGCGCCGCATCGCCAATGTCTCGCTCTTTATCGGGTTCTGGCGGCGATAGCAATCGCAACACTTGCATTAGCGAAGCAGATACGGATTGGATAGCGCACGCGATTCATTTTTCGCAGAATGCCAAGCAGCTTTGGCTAACTGCCCTCCGTAAGCTATAAAGACTATCAACGAAAAACCCTTTGTGAAAACAAAGGGTTTTTTTATTTATGCTGATGCAGCGGATTGTTCCAGTTTGATCCGTTCACTGGCGCGCAACTTTGTACTTTCGGACTTTAACTGGCCGCATGCCGCCAGAATATCGCGGCCGCGCGGGGTACGAATGGGCGCGGAAATACCGGCCTGATATACGATTTCGGAAAATTCCTGAATTACTTCCCAATCCGAACATTCATAATCCGTTCCCGGCCAAGGGTTGAATGGGATTAAATTGACCTTGGACGGCATATCCTTGATCAAACGCACCAATTCCCGCGCATCGGCGGCGGAATCATTCACGCCTTTCAGCATGACATATTCAAACGTGATACGGCGCGCATTGTTTGCACCCGGATAATCTTTACAGGCTTGCAGCAAATCCTTGATCGGGTATTTTTTATTCAGCGGCACCAGAATATTGCGCACATCGTCGCGCACCGCATGCAACGACACCGCCAGGTTTGTTCCGATTTCTTCGCCGCATTTTTGCATCATCGGCACAACGCCGGATGTCGACAGCGTGATTTTACGTTTGGATAGCGAGATACCGTGGCTGTCCATCACGATATGCAAAGCCTGTTTGACATTGTCGAAATTATACAGCGGTTCGCCCATGCCCATCATCACGATATTCGATAAAAGACGCCCATCCATAGGCGATGGCCATTCGCCCAGCGAATCGCGGCAGACCATAATTTGCGCCAGAATCTCGCCTGGCGTCAAATTGCGTACCAATTTTTGCGTGCCGGTGTGGCAGAATTTACAAGTCAACGTGCAGCCCACCTGAGACGACACGCATAATGTGCCGCGATCGTCATCAGGAATAAAAACGCTTTCTATTTCATTTCCATCCGGCAAGCGCAGCAGCCATTTGCGCGTACCATCGTTGGAAATCTGCTCCATGGAAATTTGCGGACGGTCCAGCACATAATGTTTGGCCAGCAAATCCCTCACCGGCTTGGCAAGATCGGTCATGCCTTCGAAATTTTTGGCGCCCCTATGGTAAATCCAATGCCATAATTGTTTCGCGCGGAAACGCGGCAAATCGTGCGAAGCCAGTTCCGAAACCAGCTCGTCCAAACTTTTACCAATAAGATTTTTACGCCCGTCAAACGCCGTGTCTGGCGCTATCAAAGCTGTCGTGCAACCTGCCATTATTAAACTCGTTATTATTAGTGTAATATTATTACTATAATTGCTCCTTTTTGTCTACAAACTAATATGATAATATTGCCCAATAAAATAAACTAAAAAAAAGTCCTGGAGACGTGTACGAATGGCTACTAAAGCCCAAAGACGGAAACCCCCAGCCTCGGCGGCCCGTGTGAAACATCCTCAAGATTATGCGTTAATGCAACGCGTGGCGGCGAATGACAGTGCAGCAGTAGAAGAACTTTCCCAAAAGTTTAAGCCTTTAATTCTTAATGTCGCTTGTAAAAGAGGTTTTCGCAACGAACAAGAAGATGTGTTGCAGGAAGTTCTGGTAAAAGCTTGGAAAACTGCCGGGAGATACGATGGCAATCAGTCTAAATTAACCACTTGGATGTTTCGCATAGTGGATCGTCATACAATCGACCTTCTTAAAAGCAGAAACACTCTATCGAGAAGTGCTAGAAAAACATGTTCGCTGAATGGGTCTCAAATAGTTTCTGCCTCTACCGCTGCCGCGCCGGTGGATTTCCATCTGGCAGACTTGTTAAATAGAGCGCCTATTGCAGATCATGAACGCGAAATATTGGGTTTATATTACGGAGCGGGGATGGGTTTTTCCACTATTGCTGCAATGACTGGCTATACAACGCCCGGCGCCAAATCCGTCGGTCATCGGGCCTTGCAAAAAATAAAACACATGCCTGAAGTAAGGAGAAATATTAATGGAGGCAGAATAAAAACCCGTTCCTAATATAAAATTAGGATTTCAATTCCGCCAAATCCTTGAAATATTCCAGCGCCTCGGCATTGGCTAAGGCCTCTTTATTTTTTACCGGCCGTCCGTGAATCACTTCGCGCACCGCGAGTTCGACAATTTTTCCGGATTTAGTACGTGGAATGTCGGCAACCGGAATAATTTTTCCGGGCACATGGCGCGGACTGGCGTTATTGCGGATTTGGGTGGATATTTTTTTCTTCAATTCGTCGTCCAGCGCAACGCCATCGCGCAGTTTCACGAATAAAATTACCCGCACATCATTATCCCATTCCTGGCCGACCACCAGGCTTTCAATAACCTCGTCCAGCTGTTCCACTTGGCGGTAAATTTCCGCAGTGCCAATCCGTACGCCGCCGGGATTTAACACCGCATCGGACCTGCCGTAAATGACGAATCCGCCGCGCGGCGTTTTTTCGGCATAATCGCCATGGCACCAGATATTCGGGAAATGCGCGAAATAAGCACCGTGATATTTGGCCCGGTCTTTGTCGTTCCAAAAATAAATCGGCATGCTGGGAAAAGATTTCTGGCAAACCAATTCACCCTTTTCACCGATAACCGGCTTACCGTCATCGTTATAAACCGCCATATCGAGCCCCAATCCCGCCACTTGAATTTCGCCGCGATACACAGGACTGATCGGGCTGCCCAAAACAAAACAGGATATGATATCGGTGCCGCCCGATATGGAAGATAGACAAATGTCGGATTTAATCCGGTCATACACAAACTCAAATCCTTCGGGACTTAATGGCGATCCGGTCGACGTAATCAATTTCAGATTGGATAAATCATGGGTTTTCGACGGGGTTAAATTCAATTTGGCCACTGCATCGATATATTTAGCGGCTGTGCCGAATACGGTCGCTTTCTGATCGGCGAGAAAATTGAAAATAATCTGACCCTTATTTTGAAACGGGAATCCGTCGAACAACAGCAACGCGGCGCGGCTGGCCAACGCGGTAACCAACCAATTCCACATCATCCACCCACAAGTCGTATAATAAAATACGCGGTCACCCGGTTTAATATCGCACTGTAATTGATGTTCTTTCATCAATTGGATCAATGTACCGCCCTGCCCGTGCACAATGCATTTCGGAACACCGGTAGTGCCAGATGAAAACATGATGAACAGCGGGTGATTGAATGGCAACCGCGCAAATTCGATTGGCTTGTCCGAACCGGTTTTAGCGATATCGGTGAACAAAACCGCATTCTTTAATCCCGTTAAATCCGGGTTTGGATTGGTATAAGGAATGACGATAACGCGTTCGATACTGGGCATTTGGGCTACTATTTCCCGGGCTTTTTCCAGGCAATCGATCGCCTGGCCTTTGTAATAATACCCATCGACGGTGACAAAAACTTTGGGCTCTATTTGACCGAAACGGTCCAACACCCCTTGCGTGCCAAAATCCGGAGAACATGACGACCACACCGCCCCAAGGCTGGAAGTTGCCAGCATGGCTATAACGGTTTCAGCCATATTGCCGACATAGGCTGCGACACGATCGCCCGGCTTAATGCCCGATTTTTTTAAATAATGATGCACACCGGCGGTCTGACGATATAAATCATCAAAACTGAAACTGCTTTTAACTTTCTCTTCGCCCCAGAAAACGATCGCTTGTTCCGACCCGCGATGGCGTAACAAATTTTCGGCGTAATTCAAACTGGCTTCGGGGAAAAAATTGCTTTGCTCCATTACATCTGGATTGTTCAAAATTATTTTGCCCTTATCCCCGATAATGCCGAAAAAATCCCAGGCCCTGGACCAAAAATCCTCGCGTCTATCGACGCTCCATTGCCATAAATCGGCGTAATTTTGCAAATTCAGACGGAAATCGCGGTTTACTTCCTGCATAAACCGGGTAATCAACGCGGATTGCTTTTTCGCTTCCGTCGGCTGCCATAACATTGGCGGGTTTGTTTGCGAAGGATCGGTTTGCGTCATTGATGTCGCGGTTTTTGCCATGGCGGATTTATATGAATGATCGGTGGTTGAAAATTGCCGGAAATTATAGTCCTATGTTTATTCGTTTTACGGCAAAATAACCGATATTTAAAGGCATAATCGTGCAGGCAGTCACCGCTTATTGGATGCGTTTTACCCCCCGAACACGCTCTATTTTGTGGAATTTGCTGTCTGGCGTGCTGTTTTCGGTGATGAGCACCTTGGTAAAATACACCGGCCAGCAATTGCCCAGCATCGAAGTGGTCTTTGGCCGCAGCATATTCGGATTATTATTTATTTTTCCATTTATTTTATATTTCGGGCCGAAACAGGTATTCGTTACCGACCGGTGGAAACTGCAATTGGTCCGATGCCTGATCGGCACTCTGGCGATGACCTGCACATTCTATTCTTTGGCCAAACTGCCGATGGTAGACGTGACGGCCATCAATTTTTCGAAACCTATTTATATTTTATTGATCGCGGCGATTTTTCTGCGCGAACGTGTCCGCCCGATACAATTTATTCTGACCATTATCGGATTTATCGGAATTCTGGTTATTTTGCGCCCGGCGCCGGAAACTTTCGATGCCAATTATCTGATCGCGGTATTCGCCGCCGTCTTGGTGGCTTTTGCCATTACCATAGTTAAAGAATTAACCGACAGCGAAACGCCTTTTTCTGTACTGGCCTGGTTCAGTTTATTATCGACCGCTATCTCGCTGCCTCTGGCAATATATTTCTGGCAAGAACCGACGCCGCGCCAATGGATCGAACTGGTATCGACGGGATTTGTAGGCATTATCGCCCAATTCTGCGTTATTCGTTCTTATGCGCTTGCCCCGGCAAGTTATCTGGCGCCGCTAGGATATATCAATATCTTCTATACCGGTTTTTTCGGATTTATGGTTTTCGGCCACGTGCCTGACGCGCCCAGTATTATAGGCGCCGTTATAATTATGGGCAGCACGTTTTATTTAATGCGCAAGGGAGGAAAGCGGCGCGAAATCGTCGAAGATCAAACCAATTGATCCATTGCCGCGGCAAGCTTAACATCTTTCTCGCTCAGTCCGCCGCAATCATGCGTCGTCAACAGAACATCGACACGATTATAAACATTGAACCATTCGGGATGATGATTCATTTTCTCCGCTACCAAAGCGCAGCGGTTCATGAATCCCCAAGCCTCGTTAAAGTTTTTAAATTTAAATTCCTTGGCAATTGCATCCCGATCGGCGCGATACTGCCAGCCTTTTAATTCTGCTAAGGCTTTGTCGCGCGCATTGGAATCCAGTTTTACGGGTGGCATGGAAACTCCTTCATTGTTCTGATTAGTGTCTGGAAAAGGGTCCGGATGCAAGCGAAACCAGCCTTGATAGCCCCATAATTTGTATCCCAATAAGATACAATCAGGGCTTGGAAGCCCTTGTTTTCCGGCAGTGGAACGCACTTCGCCCAAAATAATTCATAAAATGCCAGCTATTAACGGTCTGTTCATGGCCCCTATTTATTCTGGAAATAAGAGAGAGCAATAACAAAGGAAGACCCCATTATGTATTACGACTACGGCTTTGGTTCTTGGAAATTGGCATTGTCTTTGGCCATGATGATCAACATATCGATGTTGGTCGGATTGACTCAACGCGATTCGATGTTCGAATTATTCAGCGATCTACGCACCATTCGTAAAGCCGCCGTCGAAATCAAAAAACATGAACCCGATGCCATTCGTTGGCATAATGAATTGGCCAATGTAGATAAAATCGCCACCGAAGCGGCCGGCCAATAATTATTTTCCAGTTAATATTTTTTCGACCAATTGCGGTACCGTCTCGCTAGCAGGGCCGATAATATATTCATCGAAATAATACGAACTGTCGGATCGTTCCAGGTTTACTTCCATAGCGCGGATGCACCCATGGGCTTTGGCTTCGGCAACAAATCCAGCCGCCGGATAAACTGTTCCCGATGTGCCGATAGAAATGAATAAATCGCAATCGGCAAGGCGCGTGTATATCTCATCCATGGCATAAGGCATTTCACCGAACCAGACGATATTGGGGCGCACGCTGCCTTTGGTACCGCATTTATGGCAAACCATATCGGTATTAAGATCGTGATTGATTTCTTCGACGACACCGCATTTGGTGCAAAGCGATTCCAGCAATCGCCCATGCATTTGAATGATGCCATCCGGCAGGTCCAAGGCGGCAGCGGCGCGATTATGCAAATTATCGATGTTTTGCGTAACCAAAGTTACATCGCCGTTCCATTCTTTCATCAATTTTGCGATCGCATGATGGGCTGGATTCGGCTGTACTTTGGGATCCTGCAATTGCTGGCGGCGGCCATTGTAAAATTCATGCACCAGCGCGGGATTGCGGTCAAATCCTTCCGGAGTAGCCACGTTCTCAATTTTGTATTTTGCCCATATTCCGCCTTTATCCCGGAATGTATCCAGACCCGATTCTTTGGACACCCCTGCCCCGGTTAAAATAAAAATGTGGCCGCCGGATTTCATGATTGCAGCGGATAGGTGGCTTCGGGAATATAGATCCGGCCATTATTGCCGGCGCTGGATGAAAATAACGCAAATTCGTTTACTTCGAATGGCTGACTGCGGAAGTTATCATGGTTCACTAAATAACTTTCAACCCAATCGATTGGCGCGCGGTTCAATTTCGCCAATGTAACATGCGGCGTAAAGCGGCGATGATCGGGTTCGATGCCGCTGCGCACAACCGCCGATTCCACTTTGTCCCGTAAATGATACAAAGCATCATTGCGTTCCACGCCTGCCCAGATCGTATGCGCCTTTTCCATCGTGCCAAACTGCCCAACGCCTTTTAATTCCAGGGTCAGAGCGCGGGCATTGATCGCGGCCAAGTTAGCATCCAAATCTTCCGCCTTGCCATTATCAATTTCACCAATAAAACGCAGTGTTAAATGAAACCCGTCTGGATTTACCCATTTCGCGCCAGGAATTCCGGCGCACATGTTGCGCAGGGTAAAATTAATCGCTTCTGGAAAGTGGATGCCGACAAATAAACGCAACATAGGTAAGTTCTTTACAGTAAAATATTTTCAATTTTTACATATGGGACGATGTAAAGTATATCAAAAAACCGATCGTTAGAATTAAACAATAATATCCGGCTTTGCGCGCATGCAATATTGCCGCAAAGCCTTAATCCTGCCGTTTTTACGCGCCGATTTTGCTTGAAAATCCTGCAAAATATCCCACATTAAAGAAAGTAAATAAAAGGAGTTTTACATGGAACGTGATTACACACAATTCGGCAGCGGGTCTGCCAGCAATGCGATTGCGCAAGGAATTGACGCAGGCTTACGCGGATTTATGATTCGTGTTTATAATTATATGATGGGCGCTTTGGCGCTTACAGGCATTATCGCTTACTATGTGGGCAACAACCAGCTTATGGTTGAAAATATGGCCGCTTCCGGATTTATGTGGGTGATTTTACTGGCCCCAATCGGATTGGTGCTGTTTCTTAGCTTTCGTTTACACGCCATATCCCTGGCCACGGCGCAATTTGTATTCTGGCTGTTCGCCGGCTTAATTGGACTTAGCCTCGCCCCAATTTTCCAAGTCTTTACCCAGGAAAGCATCGCCCGTACATTCTTCATTACCGCTGGAACTTTTGGCGGCATGAGCTTGCTGGGCTATACGACCAAACGCGATCTGACTTCGATGGGATCGTTCCTGATCATGGGCGTGTGGGGATTAATCCTCGCCTCACTGGTTAATATTTTTGTCGGTAGCACCGCGCTTGGTTTTGCAATTTCTGTATTGGGCGTTTTGATTTTCACCGGTCTTACCGCCTATGATACGCAAAAAATCAAAGAAAGCTATTTTGCAGACGATAGCGCCGATTTTTCAGGCAAAAAAGCGATCATTGGCGCCTTAAATCTGTATATGGATTTTATTAATATCTTTATCCAGTTACTGCGTCTAATGGGCGACCGCCGTTAATACAAAATATACTTTTAATTTAAACCCCACTGAATTAGTGGGGTTTTTTATTGCCAATTACATACAATCATACAGGCCTCGATTCCGGTTTATTAACCCTTGTTGCGTATAATAAATTTGCAATGACGGCCTATATACCCAGCCTTTTATTGATCGAAGACACGCCAAGTTTGGCGCAGCTTTACAGCGCCTATTTAAAAAAAGAACCATTGCGCCTGACGCATGAATCGACCGGTCAAGCCGCATTGGAAAGCATCAAAAAGCAAGCGCCGGATTTAATTTTGTTAGACTTGAATTTACCGGACATGAACGGTCTGGATATTCTGCGCCATGTGATGGAACAAAAACTGCCTTCCATCGTGATTATTATTACCGCGCATGGTTCGATCAATATCGCGGTCGATGCGATGCGCATGGGTTGTTATGATTTTATTGTAAAACCGTTTACCGAGCATCGTTTGCGCGTTACAGTACGCAATGCTTTGGAACGATTCCGCCTGATTCATATTTTAGAAAAAATGCGCGATCAAATCGGCCAAGACCGGTATTGCGGATTTATCGGCGGATCGCCACCAATGCAGGTTGTTTACAAAACCATCGACAACGCCGCCAATTCCAAGGCTACTATTTTTATCACCGGAGAGTCCGGGACCGGCAAGGAAGTTTGCGCCGACGCCATTCATCGCCGAAGCGGCAGGGCGGCGGCGCCATTTATTGCGCTTAATTGCGGCGCAATTCCAAGCAATCTTATTGAATCTGAAATTTTCGGCCATGTGAAAGGCGCGTTTACCGGCGCCATCGCCGATCATGCGGGTGCCGCTTCCCGCGCCCACACCGGCACATTATTTCTGGATGAGATTTGCGAAATGGACCTGAACTTACAGTCCAAATTGCTGCGTTTTATTCAAACCGGCAGTTTTACCAAAGTCGGCGGCAGCAAGGTCGAAAATGTCGATGTGCGTTTTATTTGCGCCACGAACAGAGATCCATGGGTCGAGGTCCAGCAAGGTAGATTCCGCGAAGATTTATATTATCGTTTGATGGTCATTCCAATTGATTTACCGCCGCTGCGGGATCGGGAAGAAGATGTTATTCTGATAGCACGGCACTTCCTTCACAAATTTGCCCATGAGGAAAACAAGAAATTCGAGGATTTTGAAAGTGATGTGGAATTGGCCATTTCACATTACGAATGGCCAGGAAACATTCGGCAACTGCAAAACGTGATCCGCAATATAGTGGTGCTAAACGATGCGCCAAAAGTCACCAAATCCATGTTGCCTGCGCCTTTAAACCAAATATCCGGCGATAATATCGCGCCAAGCAACGATCCGCGCCCGGACATTGGAATCGCGGCCTTGCGCCAAATTCAGCCTTTGTGGCGGGTGGAAAAAGATACTATCGAGGAAGCTATCGCATTATGTGAGGGTAATATTCCAAAAGCCGCCAATCTGCTGGAGGTCAGCCCATCGACCATTTACCGTAAAAAACTAAGTTGGGAATAAATCAATTTTAAGGACAAAGAAAAGGGGCACCCTTGCGGGTGCCCCAATCCTTATGCTGTTTCTACAGCTGGTCGGTTATTGGCCGGTCCAGGTAGAATCAGCAGCGTTCAAGTACACGAAGTAGGCTTTGCCGGCTTCAAGAGCGGTCAAGCTGTTGTTCGTGGTACCGCGGATCCAGGTGCGAACACCGGTGCGAACTGCACCAGCGCCATCACCGTTCCGGCGAGCGCCAGCTTCGATAATCATGCCGACTGCGGTGTTATCCGAGCCAGAGTTACCGAGGTTGCCTGGGCTTGCTACGGCAGCTTGGACAGTTACCAAGTGCCAGCCAGCGGCCAAGCTTGTGCTCGTCGCGGTGGATGCGGTGACTGGGTAGAACAGGGTGTCACGGTTTAATACCGTTACGCTGTTGCCCGAGTCTTTGTACGCAATACCGTAGTGAGAAGCAAAAGAGCTTCCGATATTGTCTACGTTGTGCTCGTTAACCGAGAACGACGATTTCACAGCATTACCAACCAAGGTAAAGGCTTCATCATCGGTCGCTTGGTTAAACTTCCACAGAGCGTATGGAGCACCAGTATCGGTGTTGATGGTGGTAAAGAAGCGATAGGCACGGAAATCCGAAGCCGTAGCGCGAGCTAAATCACCTTTTGTACCGACCAACTGGTAGCCAGTCGAGTCAGCCAAATCGGTCGACAAGATGCGATCCAAACGGAAAGCGGCAGTCAACACGCCGTTCGTTCCAGTGTTGTTCTGGAAGTCGATGAACGGAGAGTCGGACACGCCAGCCGATACCGTGGTTTTCACGTCTTGTGCGAACGGCAAGTAACCAGAGAAGGATTTGTCAGCAAATGTGACAGGAACCCAAGAGCTGGTGGTGGTGCCGTTTTGACGTACCGAAACGATCACAAACATATCGCCACTGGATAGTGGGGAGCTGTTTGTACCAACGTTCAGACGGAAAGCGCCGCCAGTGCCGACGATGGCATAACGAGCCGATTCAACAGCCGTGTAAGCCAAAGGACCGGTGCGGAAGACGATCGAACCACTTACGGTCGAACCAGACGACGTAATTGCGCCGGTCGAAACGTTCATGGAAGCGAGGTAAACCGTAACTTGGCCAGTACCTGCGCCCGGATTGGTTACCGAGATAGCGGCACTGACGCCGGTTCCTTGTTCGCCGTTGGCACCGTCATGCGTTACGCTGACCCAAACTGGGATCGAGGTAGCGCCGCGGATGCTGGCTTCATACAAGGCAGTGTCAAAAGCGGAGGTACCGCCAGTAAAGGTCAAGGCAACGTCTTTGGTGCTGCCAGTGCAATTACATGGAACGGTGGCCGAGCCACGATCAACAACCGAGGTTGTGTTAAAGCGCATCAAGTCCGCACGGACCAATGTACCTTCAGCAACTGCGGTGCTGCCATCGGTGGTTACAGTACCACGGATTTCCATAGTGAACAGGTTATCGCTGTTCGCTGGGATATCGATGGAGCTTGGACCGAAGTCAGCTACGTCGTTACCATCACTGTCTTCAACGCCAGAAGTGGTTTGACCATCATAAGTGATTTGATTGGTCGTACCTTCTACTTGACGCAAGGAAACGCCGTTACCTGGCAAAGCCAAGTTGATTACGTTGCTTGCAATCGTTGCGGACGATGGGGTCACGGTCGCACCGTTGAACGACAACGAGAAGCGTTGGTTCAAGTTGGTGCCGATCGCCACCAAGTTTTCGGTCATAAACACGAGAACGTTGGTGATGTTGCCACTGGAGTTCACAACCGCGACAGCTTTGTCGAAGGTTGGAGCAACGGTGGTGATCGCTGCAGCTGCGTCTGGGGAGATAGCATGTTCGCCCGAGAAGTTGCCAGCGGCGTCTTGGAAGCCGTTGCCGCCCGAGTTACCTGCGGTAACACCGACCGAAGTCAAGGCAGTCAAGACATCGTTGTCAACATCGCTGAAAGTTGCAGTGTTGTTGGCTGCGTTGTAGGTAACGCTGCCGACCGTAAAGCTGGTGGTCGTGCGTGTACCTGTTGCCGAAGCCGTGCCGCCGTCATCAACATTGTTCAAGATATCCAAAGCGAGCGAGCCGTTTTGGGTTTTGACAAAGCCGATTGCCGGGTTGGCTGCCATACCTTCAGAGGTATAGATAACCAAAGTACCTTCTGGGTCATTGGTCAAGCCAGTGTTACGGGCAACTTTAACTACAACTGGAGCAGCACCGTCCGAGATCGTGCCAGCGGCAGCGATGTTCGGCAAGGTTTTCAACGCACCGGAGGTGCTGTTGTAAACGCGAGCGTAGGTCATCGTCGCAGAAGTCAGCGAGAAGTCATACGGAATCGGAGTTGCGCTGGTCGAAGC
>SHNJ01000035.1 GCA_004295055.1 Alphaproteobacteria bacterium
AGTATGCCCGAAGACAGGGGAAAACTTTTATTAAGCTATTGATTAATAATATTTTTATTAAGGTAAAACCAAAGGTGTTTTTGGCTTGAAAAACAAAATATCAAACTGTGGCAATTTTATTATTGCGATCAGGAAACATCGTATAAAACACTGATATTAAATAATTTTCTGTATTACTTATGGTCAGACTTTATAAAAAACAATGCGAAACAATAGGTTAGAATAACCTAGTTTTACACATTACGGTAAAACCGTTACGTCAATGACTTCGAATTTAGCCGTCGTAACGGTAGTTCCAACCACTAATGGAAATTCAAATACTGGCCTTTGACGCAATTCGTTTAAACCGATGGAACGTCTATATCCCTCGCCAGTTTCTGGATCGCGGGTAAAAAATATAACGCTGTCGCGATTTTGACTGAATACCAGTACGGTGGCGTATCTATTTTTTTCCTGGCCTTCAAGACCAATAACTTCCGGCGATAACGAAGTCACATCCACCCTCGTGCCGTTAACCAACATACGCACCGTGTAAACATGGGACATATCCAAATTCTGGGCGCCCATCAAGGTTTGTTGCATGTCATAAGCAGCACCGGAGTCTAATCTTTCCGAGGTAAGGTTTGGGGCGGCACATGCGCTTATAACCGCCAACATTGCCAGAACTGAAACTTGATATATTCTTTTCATTATTTACCTCTTATTTCTAATACTGCGGAATTACGGATCTACCGGCACTACTTATCGTCCGATAAGGCTCTGGGACCAGAATCGGGCAATTCGGTATAAAATGGTTCTTCTGGCGGCATCGAGCGTTGTAAATATTCGCGCAAGCCGCGAACATTATCGGCGGGGTCCGGCTTGCGAATGACGTTAACGACCTGAACCGGCAATTCTTCGATCATATTGCCTTTCAAAAAAGGAAAGCTGAACTGCGGCCAAAAATTAGCTTCTTCCAATGGAATGATGGCCCGGTACCCTTCGCCGTTTTTAGGATTGCGGGTAAATAGCAATAATTCATCTTGATTCAACGAAAAACGCATAGCCGATACCGATTTTTCATCGCCATAACCGGTGGTGGCCAAAATTAGCGGCGCGTGCGTGGTGATGCTGTAAAACTCGTTTCCAATGCGTACTTTAGCCGCATAAACGCGGTTGGCGTTGTATTTGGCCGGTTCCACCATACCTTCTTGGGTGGTGCGCGCGGCCTGCAAAGACAGCCATGTCATTTCAACGGGAGGCAATGGCGGCGTGTTTCCGCACGAGGCCAAAGACAAAATAATTATTAAGGAGAATAAGAATGGTGCTTGTTTCATGATCGAACCTGTTTGTTATGGATCATCTTATAAGGACAAGATTATGGCTGCAACGATTGTTTAGGGGTTGTGGATGATAGCGGGACAGAAGCCAAATACCGGTTAAATTGGGGCAACGGGGTAATTTCGATGGTTGATGGATCCACGCCAAATGCGGACAGCCATTCTTTAGGATCGCGTCCAAGGCCGCTGATATTCAATCTGCCTTCTTTATATTCAACACGATCGATTGATATGCCGGGCGGCAAGGTTTGAATCAAACGGCTTAGAATTGGGAAAAACCGGCTATTTTCTTGCGCTTGAAATTTGTCAAAATCTTCCAATGTGGAACGCATCGTCTGCATTGCTTCGTAACGCTGTTTGGTATTTTGCACTTCGGTCTGCAAAGTGGCGATATCCCGCATCAACTTTTGCTGTTGCCAGTCATATTGAAATGACCAAAGCGTATAACCGACCGCCAATATCGTTACAAAAAGCAATACCAATTTTGCAAACGCTTGCAGCACAGGCGGCAGAATACGCGTGGGCTTGGCGATTAAATCATTTGCGGCGCCAATATCGAATCTTTGCAAAAGGCCTGCCTTGATGGAATCCACATCCGCGGATGCCGGCAATACCGCCAGGGCCGGCGCGGAAATATTTTTTTGTAAAATCAACCAGTCGTTTTCAGGTAGCGCGAAAATTACATTTTCCGCCGAATCGCCACCATCTTTAGTATAGGCAAAATGCACATTTTGTTCCGAACTGAATGGAAAAAAATCGCGGGCAATACGATTTAAATCCGCTTTGCTGGCAATTGGCATCGGACAACGGCGGCGAAACATCAACCTGGGATCGAGAAAGACCACACATTTTTGCGCCCTGGCAAAAGGAGTCATTTCAGACTGGGATTCGATACGAATTTGACCATACCGGTCAGCTTGCCAGCGAAAATGTTTTGCCTTTCCCTGTTCGTCCAAGGCAATAATCCGCTTCGGCAAAAAAGAAAAACTTTTCGGCAATGTTCGAGTCACTGATGACGCGGCCATAATTCCTCTTTACTGCAGTAACGGCTTATTAGCCGGTTTAATAGTGGTTTTATTGCCATCCGGTGTCGGCGATGGCGGATCGTCTGGCGCCAGCGTTGGCGGCGGCGTAGGTCTTTCCGGCACATAAGTCGCGCCTGCGGTTCCGCCATCTTCTTCATCGGCGTCTGTTCCGCGCAAGAAAGTCGGTGGCGGCGGCGGTGGCGGCACCATCGGCGTCGTATCGGATGACATTGGTTTATTTTCCGTCTCCACGGGTTTTTCAACGAACATATCGGCCGGAGCTTTGTTTTCTTGTTCAGGCGGCTTGCCAGTCATTTTTTGTTTGGCTACCGGATCACTGGTGACTGGACTGCGCAGATCGGGATCGGGGGCCTGAGAGGCGCGCATAACATCCGGATTGATGCTGGCAAGACCGGACAAGGATTCGCTGACCAATTTCGCCGAAATTTCATCGACGATTAAATATGGAGTCATGAATATAATCAATTCGGTGCGTTGATCCTGGTCATCGGTATTGGCAAATGCTTGGCCAAAAAACGGAATGTCGCCAAAGAACGGGACCTTAGTTTTAAGCCTGCTTGTGCTGTTGCGAATCAAGCCGCCGATCAGCAACGTTTCGCCGTTTTTGGTAACAAGTTCGGTATTAACTTCGCGAATATTGAATCGCGGACGTTCCCCCGAAGAATCATCGTCCGCACCTTGGCGCGAATCTTGGATTTTCACCGCCATATTGACCGTTCCATCTTCGGCAATGCGCGGTGTAACTTGCAAGCTGACGCCGACTTCCTTGTCTTCGAATTCGCGCTTTGGAATATTGTCGCCGCCTTGTTGTACCGATGTAGTCAGAACCGATTTGACGATACGAACCTGGTCGGTACTTTTGATGGTCGCGGTGGCTTTGTTTTTAACAATGACGCGCGGCCGGGACAAAACACGCAGGCTGGTTTCGCTCGACAATAAATCCAAGGTGGCAAATGTGTTGTTGGCCAACGATACGACGCCGATGCGCGCGGCTGGCGTTGCTATGCGGCCATTGGAAAGATCGGTGGTAATATCGCCGCGCACATTGCCGGCGCGGCCTCCCAAGAACCATTCAACGCCATAAGCCAAATTGTCATTTAACTGTACTTCGACAATAGTCGCATCGATCAATAGACTTGGCACACGATAATCTAAACGATCAATCACTTTTTTAATTTCAAAATATTGATCCGCGGTACAGGTAATCACCAAAGAATTGGTTGGAACGTTAGATACGACTGTAATGTCCGATGCGTCCGGCAATAATCCCGGGATCAATGTCGTCAATGTCGTGCGCACATCGTCAACCACCTGATTGCGCAAGCCATAATAGAAAATTTGTTTTTGTTTTTTGCCTGGTTGATCGACTTGATTTAGATATTGCAGAACGATATCGCGCGTATCCTGTCCATCCGCGACGATCGTAACGCGTTTGGCGCCGGTAATGATCGCCGCTTCAATCTGCTTTTTACCTTCGGTGGAATTCATGCCCAATTGCTGCGGCAAGGTTTGCAATAAAGTCACCATGGCTTCGGCGCTGATATATTTTGGCGAATACACAATGATACGCTTGTCTTTGAATGTCGGCGTATCGACAGTGCGTAAAAATGCATCGATATAACGAATTTCCGGACCACTTCCATTCACGATCAAAGTATTGTGCTTATCCAACAGCATCACGCCTTCGGAATTGGCCACAAATGGGCGCACGATCTGCATCGCTTCGGAAGCATCGATGCTTTTTAAACGCCAAACGCCGGTAGATGTTCCTATTTCACCGCCACCAATAGTTTTGGTGCCGCTATTTTTATTGGTGATGGTGTAGATACCATCAAGACGCGATACCACCACGCCTTGAATGTCCAAAAATGTTTCAAACATTCTTTTAACTTCGGCGGCAGTGAATTCACCTTGCGCCACCCAATTCACTTCTTTGTCCACGAATTCCGAAGAAATCACATATGGTTTTTTTACATATTCTCCAAACACAAATTCGATTACCGCGCGCAGAGAAGTATTGGTAAAATTAATTTCAACCTGACGCGGAGTAAATGGATCCGCCACCTCGTCCACAACTGGCGGCGCTTGGGTAATATTGCCGTTTTCATCGACCATCGGCGGAGCGTCTGGATTTACCGGCGGCGTTGCGGATTTTGCCTTGGTTGATTTTGGCTTGGGCGACGGCGCTTCTTCTTCAGTTTCGGTGGAAACCCGTTTACTGTCGGGGCCGGAATTTTTACCGGACGAAACGCCAAATTCCGCTATGACCCCGCCTTCGCCCCGCGGCATCGGGCCGGTCAATGGCTGATCGTAACTGGCCATTTTATCGAGAACCGACTGGCTATGCTGTACCGCCTGGCTGCTGCGCGTATCCGGCGTGTCTTTGCGCGCCATATCTTCTTTCGTAGGCATTGGGTTGGCGATAAAATAATCGAAATCGTTTTTCTTCAGAT
This sequence comes from Alphaproteobacteria bacterium, assembly GCA_004295055.1. Lineage (NCBI taxonomy): Bacteria > Pseudomonadati > Pseudomonadota > Alphaproteobacteria > Alphaproteobacteria bacterium. The sequence continues at coordinate 4,819 of SHNJ01000035.1, forward strand.
TTTTCCAGGTTTCTTTCCATGACGAGCAAGCGGTCAATAACGCCACGCAGCTTACGGTCACAAGAATTATTTTTACGGTATTAGAGAAAGAGCGCATGTAAGATTTACCTGATTTGAATATTTATCGATTGTCGTAGTTGATTGCGATTCTGATTGATATCAATTTCTTTCGTTCCCTGTGGCGTATTGATTTTAATTTGCCCCATATCGACCGATTCCAAACTGCCCCCATCGACCGATCCGCCAACAGGAACGAATTTGTTGCCAGCCATAACTCCCTTTACTCCGGGAATATTGATAAGGCCGTTAACCTCGCCCACAACCTGCGGACCGCCGGCGCCTTTTACCTTTGGTTTACGCATCGATGCCTGCCATGTCTGTCCGCTGGGATCGAACATATTGCGGGAAATGTCCGCCATGATATCAAAATCGGAATTGGCGGCGAAATCGCTTTGCACCACAATTTCCTGGGGCTGATAAAAGAAAATTTGCAAATATGGCGCCGCGAATATCGGTAAAAACGCGCCAATCATCACAGCGCAAGACCGCAACAGCCATTTATTGATGGTCAGCCACTGCAATTTCATTCCGCAGCCTCCGCCAAAAATATAGCCAGACGGCCGCTGATGCTTACCTGGCGGCGCATACGATCAGTGGCGACAGACATGCTGCGCCATATCATGCCATTTTTTCCATCCCCCAAATCCAACATCAATTTGGCCGCATCTTGAGATGAGCCTGTGGTAAAGGAAATATCTGCCAACGCCTTGCGACCGCCCTTTGGCGACAAGGCTTCACTTTCCGCAACATTGATTTTTAAATCTTCCAACGTGCCCAAATCATCGAGCCTGGCGCGCAAGGCATTTTCTATAAAAGTTTTATCGTCGGTATTTTTATCGGTAATCAATCCCGTCAGGCCGCTGATCTTATCGGCATAGGTCGAAGCTAAATTAAAATAGGCTTTATCAATTTCCGCCTGTTTGGCCTTGAAGTTCCGCAAATCCGCGCGCGTACGGTACAAGGATGGCAATGTTTCTATCGTGGCCGGGACCGCGCCGCCAAAATCCGTCGTTGTGCCCACGGCCGAGGCGATATCTTCGGCAACCCCGCCGCCCTGGAACAAGGAAGAAATACCATGGGTATGGTCGTACCAATAAACGCCGCCCAGCACAAAAGCCGCCAGCAGCAAAAAGAATAATCTTTTATTGGGTTTTGCCATTATTATCCTTGAATTGTATAATCGTTTATTCTTAGCGGCAAACAGGCTATTTTTCCATGAAAATCATGGCATTAGGAATGGGTTTGTGGACTGTTATTCAGGCTGCCTGAATTATCTTTTCCAAGTCCCCAGCGGACAGCTTGGATTTTGAAGAAGGCCGAATTCGGGCTGGAGATTTTGCCCCAAGATCGATCACGACATCGCATAAATATCGGCACTGATGCCACAGATGTGGCGGCAATGTATCATCTTTAGATCGGATCAATATAGTCCATGCGGAAGCATCTTCCTGTAAAATAGCTTCAAGTTCTTGATAAGTCTCTAATTCTGCGACTTCATATCCCATCGATTCAAATTTCTCGACCAAATATTGCCTGGTACTGTTTTGTGGCAATAATAACAATATACCTTCGGCAGGTAGAGTTTCGTTATCGTTTAAAGCTTCGCTCCATGGTTCGCCGTCCACTTGTTGCAATAAGGGCAACCAGATTTTTGCGGTGGTTCCGTGGCCTGGCTTTGAAATCAAACTTAATTTTCCGCCATGCGCTTCGGTGATCAAATAGCTGATAGCAAGACCAAGACCGCCCTGCCCTTGCCCTTTGGTTGAAAAACCAGGATCGAAGGCTTTTTGCAACTGCTCTTCATTCATGCCCACGCCGCTATCGTGGAATGAGACTAAAACGCCCTGTTGTTCTAAGTTGCTTTGAATGGATATGTTCCCGCCTTTTGGCATGGCTCGAATGGAATTTGACAGCAGGTTGATAAACACCCGCAAGATCTGGGTAGCATCGACCTCAACACGAATATCCTTGCCAATCGCCGATGCAATCGCGATTTGTTGCGATCGCGCTTGAGGACCAATGATCTTGGTTGCCTCTTCGATCAAATCGAATAATAAAACCGGCTTTAATGTAGGTTTATGAAAAACCTGCCCCGCCCCCAACTGGCCCAGCATTTCCTTGCCGCGTTGCGAAGCCTGATAAACCGCATCGATCGCTTGATTGGCTTCAATATCCTTTGCGCCGGAAAGTTTTTGCCGGATCACATTCAAGTGACTTTGAATTGCCAGCATGAGATTGGAAAAATCGTGATGAATAACTTGGCTGGTTTTGTGAATGCCATGCACGCGTTCGGATAAAATCTTGCGGCGTTCTTCTTGTTCCCGCGCGCTGACATCTTCCGCCTGCAAACTGTAACCGTAAACAACCTTATCAACCATCAACGGCAAAATGGTCAGTTCGATTATTTTTTCCTGTTGCTGATCCTTTATATTAAGCTGGTGTTTCAAGTATCTATTTTGAATCAATGCCGGATCCTGCAAAATGGTTTTTAATTCCGGCAAATAATCCGTAATAGGGCAACCTTCGGCCAAAAATTGGCCGGTGGCGTGATCGATCAACAATTCCTGCGCCGCGGGATTGAATTGTCTTAACCTCCAACCCTTGTCCAATTCCACCAAAGCGATCGGGCTGCGTTGCATTTGATGATGGCGCAAATATTCTTCTTGGCGCAAGGCCTGATTCAGTTGGCGCAATTCCGCGATTTGTTCGCGCGCGCCGGTAATCGATTCGGATTGTTGACCGGATTCGGCGCGGAAATTTAAGACCCCCCAAATAGACCGTTTGGGCATCAACGCATTTTGCATATACGCCATCACATCATACGCCAGCAAAGTGACAAAGGCGGGAGCGGCCAACAAACAAAATTCTGGCCATTCCAAGCCTATGTTGATCAGGCCTTGATCATATCCATAGGTTAGAAAGGAGAATAACGGCAGAAACACCGTAATACCGGCGGCAAATCCAAATGGCAAAGTCAGCAACCGGCTGACGCGCCGCGCCAACTCGGCGCCGATGGTGCATACAACGCCAGAAATAATCAAGCTTCCGGCCAGAGCGATCTGGGTATTGATCGGGGTAAAAAATAAACTTGGCGTTGGCGTAACATGGCCCAATGTTTCAAGAAAAAACGAATAGCCCATGCCAAAAACGGCGCCGCACACCATCACGCCCAAAAACGCGCGGGCCATGCGCACGCCATCCATCGCGTAAGTTAACGTGGCGCCAGCCAACAATGCCGGAATAATGCCCAGCAAAGCGGCGTTGATTTTATAATCTTGCCAATCCACCCACCAGCCGATTTGCACCAATTGCCAAACGAGGAAAGTCAACAAACCTCCCAATGCCAGCATCGGCGCCATGGTTATTTGGCCGCGCAATTGATGCAAGGCCATGATTAATCCGGTGGCGATAAAATAAACGCCGACAAAATATAACGGCGATGCGTATAACGCGTAATCGAATTGAGACCATACTGGCATTATGCCGGTTGCTGGCGTTATAAATTCTTCGACGTACCAGCCAATGGAACTGTTCATACCCTACCCTTTTTATATTAGGCCGCGTTAACTGCTGCACGGCGGTTTTCACCGCGCTTGCGGCGAATCGAGCGAATCTGCACCCGAATAGTGTGCACCGACCGGTCCAAGCGAAAAGCGATTTCTTTGTCACTGAGACCCTGGCGGATTAATTCGTAAATTTCATGTTCACGCGATGACAATGCCGTCCCGCGGGGAAACATATTCCGCGCCGGAACGAATTCCTGTGCAACGGATTCATACCATAATGGCGCCGTGGCGGGATTGGATTGCAGCAATTTTCCAATCGCCACAATTAATTCGGAAAAATCGACAGTTTTGGCAATGTAGGCCGTCGCCCCCATACTAAGCGCGTGCAGAATATCGTCGCGATCCTGGCTGCCCGATAACAACAAAGAATATTTTGGATAATGTCCAGCAAGCGCGGGGTCGGAAAATAATTGGCCGCCGCGTCCGTCCGGCAAGTTAATATCGATAATGGCCAGATCATAAATTTTACTGGCCACTTTTTGTTTGGACTGGGCCAGATTGCCAGCAATTTCAATGGAACAACCCGGATACTGGCCTTTCAATGCGGCTTCCAATCCGGCGGCTACCAATGGATGATCATCAACGATTAATATTTGCATTTTACCCCTGTTTATTCCTTATTTTCCTAGTGTAGCGTCCCGTATTACAGATGCAATCAGTTTTTCTTATATCGTTGCCTTTTTGGTTTATAAATATCTTATTGATATACAATAAAAATATGGTCTTTACTGCATGTACACATCCAATATTTTCTTTCTTTCCGGCAAATAATCGGCGTGCAATTCGATTTTTTTACCCTTAAGCACAACATGCACCGGTTGGTCTTGCGAAGCGCTGTCGGTGACCTTTTCATTCCATTTTTTAGCCGAATCCGTTCCGATCAACCCAACCAAAGTCTGATTATACAATGGATCGTTTTTTTGTTTCTCATATTGCAGGGCGGCGGCCACTTCCGCAGGCTGAAGTTCCGTATAGGCGGCGATGCCTGCCGGCGTGTTGTATTTATAATTAATGCGCGCATCGGTTCCATATATTGTGAAATTGCGCCGCAGAAAATTGATCATCGCCGCATCTATGCCCGGAATATAGGATAATTGATCGAACCGGTCGATTAAACGATTTGGGAATTTGGTGATATAACGATTATCCGATTGGAAAGGGCCTTCAGTGTTGCCAGCCAACGCATTGCGGTCTTCGTCATGAAAATCGACCAAGAACTGCGACAATTTTTCCGCAGCGCGATCTTCGATCCCGAGCCATATTAAATACCGCTCTAAATCTTCCTGATCGATGTAATTTAAATTTGGCTTGGCATTGCCTGGATATATTTCCAATATGTAATTTTCTCCATCAAACGCGATAGTTTGCGGCGAGTTATCCAACGAATAGCGTTTTGGCAATCCAAAATTGCTTATAGTGCCGCGTTCGATGCGGACCTTTTCTTCCTGCAATGCATTCAGCGCTTTGTTGACCTGGCTTAAATCGGGGATATTCAGTTGAAACCCCATTTGCGATAACATTTCCCGCAAATTTTCAATCGGCGCTCCGGATCCGCCAAGAGAAATCCTGGTTTGATCGACCAGCACAATTTTACGTTCCATTTCCCATCGCGCATCCACCGCCATCGGTTCGCCCTTCATTTCAAACAAGACGAAATTGAATACGCTGCTGATTTTCTTCCAATTAATCGGATGCGCCAGGGTGCGTTCCAGCTGCGCCGGCGCCGAAGGCGCCTGCTTGAAAAAATATGCCATCATGACCGCGCAAGCGGTCAAGATCCAGAGGCAGTAGACCAAGATAAAACCCCCGGAGCGAAAACAATTTCTTTTTTCTGTCCGGCCTGATGATAAGTCAACCGGGCTAAAGGAGGCATCATCTTTTTGTCGTTCCATTGATTGGACCATCTTTTTTTACCGTCTTCCCAATACTCAAATTCCGCACTATCAATTCCGCTAAACGCCGTCAACTCCATAGAAAACTTCCCGCCATACTGCCGCCAGGAATCTATTTGCGCGGTATATTGCTGCTGGCTGTCATCCCACCACGGCGGAATGGTAACTTCGTGATATTGGATAATTTTCAAACCGGAATTATAGCGATAGGTAACCAATACCGGCTGGCCATTATGCCCAAATTGCGCGCTATTGCGGCTGATGAAAGACAGGCGGTCGTTCCTGGCATCGACTGCGGAGAAATAATTATTCAGCCCGGCGTCGATCGCTTCGAACTGCAAGCGTAAAAAATATTGGGTGCCCCATTCTTTATTGGTGCTTAGCGCGCGTTGCCCAACCTTACGAACCGTATCATAGATATTCGAGGCCATAATAATCAATGCGCTGGCCAAAGCGACGCTAAGTAAAATTTCGAGCAAAGTGAATCCGCGCTGATTCAATTGGTTCTGCCTTTCACCGCAACCGGCGAATCCGGATTCGGCAACAATCCCGGCTGCAACAAACGCACCGCAAAATCGCCATCGCCGCCGAAATCGAACACCTGGAAAGGCGAAAACGCCACCGTCATCGGCACATCCACGTCTTCGTATTTATAATTATTTACCTTTATTTTTTTCTCTTTGCCTTCTTCGTCGGTACGGCTGACCAGCAATTCTTTTTCCGTAAGACGCGCGCTTACTTCTTTCCATTTAATAGCCGAGAGCATATTGGCTTCGTTCAAACTTTGCGCCACTAGCGCTTGTTTGGCCAACGAACGTTCGGAATATTTCATTATGGTATATAGCTGCTGCAACATCACCGTCGCCCCCAAAGTCAGAACGGTAAAAGCAATCAATACCTCAAGCAGGGTAAATCCCCTGCGATTTTGTTTGCACAGAAAGCAAAATCGCAAGCGGGATAAAATTGGAAACATTTACCAAATTATTGGGTGGTCGAAGAAGACGACGAAGTGGAACTGCGTAAACGGGACGAACTATTCAATGCCTTGATTGCATTGATCACGTCGCGGGTATTAACCAAACCGTCGCCATTAACATCCGCATCCGCATTCGGACGGGCCGAGCCTAATTCCGCTTTGATCGCATTGATATCGGCCTGGTTAAATACGCCATCGCCATTGACATCGTAAGTTTCATTAACGGTCCCATCGCCACCATCACCGCCGCCATTCCCGCCGCTGCCGCCGGAAATAAGCGTACCGATGGTTGGATTCAAAGAAAAACGGGATGGGAATGGAAAAGTTCCGCTATACGGAAAGGAAACCGGCGAACCGTTGCTGGTTAATTGATAAGTGGCATTGCCTTTTTTCAGCAACGCGGTCAGCGTGGTGCCATTGAAACTTTGAGTTTTGGCCATATCGACAAAATATGTGCCGTCAGACGCAATAACCGATCCTTGGCCTTCGGTGCGATTGAGGCTGGTTGGCTGAACAATTAAAATAATGTCGTTCACGGCTGGGGACACGCCGCCAGCGCCAGTAATCGTTCCAACAACTTGCAAATTAGACGGCACTTCTTGAGCAAAAGCGGGGGAAGCAACCATACCGCCTACCGTCAACATCGACACTATCAGCAAAGCTTTTGTTATAAGGGATGGAATCGTCGGCATCTTTGATAAAAACATACACCCAACCTCGAACGATTGATTAATTAACGAATAATCCGCCTATACCCAATAATGAGTATATTATCAAGTCTTAACCTTTGAATATTTGCAGTTTTTTCTTACAATTCACAATTAATACCTGAAATACGGCCCAATTATGGACAATTTATTGCGGAGCCAGATCGGTTAAGGAATAAACCGCTACCAGCATGGATATCACAATAAAGGCGATTACCAATCCCATCACCAAAATAATAAGCGGCCCTAACAAATTAGCCATGGTTTTTGCTTTTAATGTCACCTCATCGCCGATTTGCTGTCCGGCTTTTTCCGCCATGCTGTCCAGCTTGCCGGTTTCTTCGCCAATGGCCAGGAACCTTACCGCCAATGTTGGAATTCCCGGAAAATTATTCATCGCCAGACTGAGATTCCGTCCGCGCCGCACTTCGTTTTGAATATCCATCATGCGTTGCTGAATCACTATATTCGATGTGGATTTTGTTATAAGTTCCAGCGCCGACACCAGTGGCACGCCATTCCGTAATTGCACCGCCAACAAAGACATGACTTGGGCGGTATAAATTTTAGATAGGAAACTTCCTGCAAATGGCAAACGCAGAATAATTTGAGACCACCAAGAACGAAAAAATTGCGACTGCCTGATATAATATTGCAGTCCGACGACAGTCAGAATAATTGTGCCGAGAATATACCATCCATAAGCCATCAACAAATCGCTGAAAGCAAAAATGAATCGCGCATTCCAGGACAGCATATTAACTTTATCCTGAAACAAATCCTTAAATGTCGGAATAACATAGATTCCAAGGATAATGATCGATACCAAACTTAATACCACCAATACTATCGGATATAACAATGCGCCCTGAATATCCGCGCGCATTTTACGCGACCGGTCATAATGAATTTCCAGCGTTTGCATGACTTCAGCCAACTGGCCGCTGGCCTCGCCAGCGCGGATAACGGTAATAGCCAGGGGATCGATTGCGCCCATGGATTCCAGGGCTTGCGATAATTGCTGACCTCGCTTTACGCTTTCGCGCAATTGGCCGGCAAAATTCGACAATGTTTTATCGGCGCTGTCTTCGCCTATGATTTGCAAGGCGCGATCAATAACAATGCCACTATTCAAAAGCGGACTTAGTTGACCGATCAGACGCGCCAGCAAGCTGCGTTTTAAACGCGGCAATTTAGCTTCCTTGCTTTCAACCAGAATTAATTTGCGTTGTTTTAAACGGCGCTCTAATTCTGCCGAATTCTGCGCATATTCCTGGCCTTGCTGTTGCTGACCGTCGCGGGCATAAGCGGTATATTGATAAACCGGCATCAGCCCACCACGCGCAAGATTTCTTCGATAGTGCTTTCACCGGCTAAGACACGGCTGAATCCATCTTGCAACATGGTTATGTAGTCGCTGCCGGCCGCATTCGAAATATTTTCCGGTGTCGGTTCCGATAAAATGGAACTGCGCACAGATGCATTGATGCCCAGAAACTCTGAAATCGGCAACCGCCCCTTATAGCCGATTTGTCCGCATTCGGGGCAACCTTTGGCATTATAAATTCTGGCGCCTGGCGCAAATCCATATTTTTTTACATGAACTTCGCTAACCACGCCTGGACTTCTGCAATGTGGGCACAGTTTACGCACCAAACGCTGGCCAGTGACCGCAATCAAAGAGCTTGCAAGCAAATAATCGGCAACGCCCATATTCAACAAACGGCCGATGGCGCCAACCGCGCTGTTGGTGTGAACGGTGGATAAAACCAAGTGGCCCGTCAGGGCGGCCTGCACCGCAATTTCCGCGGTTTCACGGTCGCGAATCTCGCCCACCAAAATTACATCGGGATCATGCCGCAAAATCGAACGCAGAGTGTTGGCAAATGTAACGCCAATTTCCGCATTCACCGGAATTTGCGAAATTCCTGGGATATCGTATTCCACCGGATCTTCGACGGTGATAATTTTTTTATGGCCATCGACAATATCGCGCAGACCGGAATAAAGCGTGGTGGTTTTTCCAGAACCGGTCGGGCCGGTTACCAAAATCAAGCCATGGCTTTTATTTAGAACTTCGCGGAATTGCGTAACCATGCGCGGACTGACACCCAACGCGCCCAGCGACAATAATTGTTTTTTCTGATCCAGCAAACGCAACGCCACGTCTTCGCCGAAATTGGTCGGGATCGTGGAAACACGGACATCCACGTCCTTGCCGCCGGTTTTAACCGAAAAACGGCCATCTTGCGGCAGGCGGCGTTCGGCAATATCCAATTGCGACAGAATTTTAATGCGGCTGACGATCGCGGGATATTCTTCGACCGTTGGCGCGGGCCGCGCATGCAACACGCCATCGACACGATAGCGCAATTCAATTTTATTCCGCATCGGTTCCATATGAATATCCGACGCGCCAACCTTGATACCGGATAAAATCATGTCGTTGACATAACGGATGATTGGCGCTTCCAACGCCAAATCTTTTAAATGCTCGATATCGGAAATGTAAGAATCGGAGGTGCTGGATTCGCCATCGATATGAAAATGATTTTCCAAACGAAATTGAATTTCGCGTTCTGGCGCGATGGCAATTTCCGCCTGCGGCAACAAGCGTTGCAACATATCCACCAGCCCGTCATCCTCGGGATGGGCAATGACCACCGTCAATTTATCTTCCGAATGCACCGGCAGGACGCGATTGAATAGCAAGAAATCCTGGCTTAAATTGGATACATCGCTGACTTCGCCACGGCCATTCCAAACCTGCAAACCGGACAGGGTTGCGTAAATCGAATATAACTGCTCATCGCTGAACACGCCCATGTCAAGCAAGGTTGCGCCAAGACCGCGGCCGGTTTTCTGCGATAATTTAGTAGCCTCGCTGATAATTTCCGGCGAGACCGAATCATTTTTTTCAAGATGTTCGCGCAATTGACGCATGAAGTTCCTTACCAGTTGCCGATATCGGCTGCATCCCCATCGCCGCCCGGCTTACTATCGCTGCCAAGCGAATATAAATCGTAGTCGATGCCGTGCGATGGCGGCTTAGCATAGATGTAATCCGCCCCCCATGGATCTTTCGGCACTTGCCGTTTGCTTAAATATGGGCCGCCCCAGACCGATACGCCTTGAGGCTTTTCAATCAAAGCGCGCAGTCCTTCGCTTTGCGATGGATAACGTCCCGTGTCCAAACGGAAAGAATCGAGAGCGCGGGACAATAGTTCAATCTGCGCCTTGGTCGCTTTAATCTGCGAAGAGGATACTTGGCCGAACAAGCGCGGTGCAATCAACGCCACCAACAAAGCGATAATCGCCATAACCACCAATAATTCCACCAAGGAAAAACCGGATTCCGATTTTGATCCTGGACGGCGCTTATATAAAGTATGTTCGGTCATAAAATCCTCTTACGGGAAAGCATAGGCTATTTCGGAATGAAACGGATTAATCTGTATTTTATACAAGATCGCGGTGGGATAGCCAGTTTTTTTCTGCACCACCCGGAATTCCGACGCAATTCCGGTTCCATCACTGTAAAAAATGGCCAATAATTGTTTGCCCAAATAACCGGTTGGCGCAGGCCGATTGATTTCGAGTATTATATCTTTATCCAGGGTTAAAGTTTGCCCGCCGGGTTCGGCAACGATATTCGGCGCCTGCCAATAAATGAATCTTGTTTTACCTTCGTTTAAAGCGGCGTTCTGTTGCTGCTGCAAAAAAGCGACCATGGCCGGTACCGGCGGTTTAGCCGGCAAAGACAGACTGGGCACGATCATTGCGGTCAATAGTGCAATAATACCAAGCACTAATAGCATTTCCAGCAGCGTAAAACCGGAATTATGGCGACAAAAAGGCATATGGTTATTCATCTTATCTTTACTTTTTAGTGAAAAAATAGACTAATATCCAGAGTACAATTTATCCCTTTTCCTCATCCGAGGCTGTTATGCGAATTTATCTTTATCTTGCCGGTTTTTGTGTAATCCTATTATTGGCGTTTTCCGATAAGCTGGTTTATGCCCAGGCGATCCCGTTTAATTTTGTCAAACAATGGGAAGCTATCCCATCGGAATCGCTGGCGAGTTTAATCGCGCGTCCGGAAATTCATTTTGTCGGCAGCGATGTCGGAAAAATCGACGACGGCATGATGGTCAATGTAACGTATCTCGAAAATACCGGTACACCCAAAGCATTGTATCGTTGCGTGGAATATGTTCGGGAATGGCAATTTGAAACCATCCAGACAAATTGTTATATGGCGATCACGCCGCAATCGACGGTAAAGCGATAAAAAAATTATCGGCACAAACAAAAAGGGCGGGAAATTTCCCGCCCTTTCGCATTTTAAAATCAGCTTCTAAAAATTAGTGAGCTGGTTTTGGAGCCGGAGCTGCTGGCAAAGCCGAAGCTACCGACCAACCTGGGATCGAAGCGCCGTTCAGATCGCCTGGTTTTTTGTCCATGCTGTAGGTGTACAGCGGGCTGCCGTTGAAAGCCCATTGGTTGCCGTTGATCACGGTGAATGGACCAACTGGTTTATCGCTGCTGCTTGCTGCCAAAGCTGGCCACATTTTCGCGCATTCGCCAGAGCAATTCGATTTGCCCGAGCTGTCTTTGCTGTAGGTATATATGGTCATACCGGAAGCGGTGGTGAAATATTCACCTTTTGGGCCGGTTGCTTTTTTCACGCCGGCTGGCAAAGTTGCTTGCATAGCTTGCATCGTTGTGCCAGTGGTTGCAGATGGGGTAGTACCAGTTGCAGTTGTGTTGGTCATGCCGGTGGTAGTTTCAGTATTGCTGCTTGCAGATGCTGGGGCAGATTTGGTAGTTTCCGATTTCATCGAGCCGTGTGACGAGGTAGCGGATTCATTTGCCAAAACCGGGCCAGCAACAAAAGCTGCCAACGCGGCAATGATCAATAGCTTTTTCATATTTTTCTCCTAAAGAATTAAAAAGCGAGTTAATTAATGAGCTTATTTAAAGCCGATTTTTCAGGCAAAAAAAAGGCTTTTCTACAGTTTTCTGCCGAAATTTTGGAAAACGCCTTGGCCTGTGGAATAGTTTGCCAATTGCGGCGGAAATGTGGCATGGTGCTTTTACTAATGGCAAAACACCGCCACAATATTGCTGAAATTAAGTAGTTATAATGGGTTATTACCAATTTTGGAGTTAGGCAATGGCAGCAAAAGTAGCACTAGTGGACGATGATCGTAATTTTTTGACCTCTTTATCGATGGCTTTACAGGTCGAAGGGTTCGACGTATCGACGTATTCAGATGGCGAAGAAGCCCTGAAAGGCCTTTCCGGCAAACCGGCGGATATCGCCATCCTGGACATTAAAATGCCGCGCATGGACGGCTTCGAACTACTGAACAAATTGCGCAAGCAAACCGGTATGCCGATTATTTTCCTGACTTCCAAAGACGAAGAGATCGACGAAGTGATCGGATTGCGTTCCGGCGCGGATGATTATATCCGCAAACCTGTGCCACAACGCGTATTGCTAGAACGCATTCGCGCCTTATTGCGCCGGCAGAATTTAAGCAAGGAACAAGCGCTAAAACAACCGGCAAGCAAAGAATCGCAATTGACGCGCGGCAGTCTATCGCTTGACTCGGAACGCCATTCCTGCACATGGAAAGGTCAGGAAGTGGATTTGACCGTGACCGAATTCTTATTGCTGCAAGCATTGGCATCGCGCCCCGGCATCGTGAAAAACCGCGACAAACTGATCGATGCGGCTTATGGCGAAAATATTTACGTCGATGACCGTACTATCGACAGCCACATCAAACGGATGCGGCGCAAGTTCCGCGAAATCGATAATGACTTCAATTATATTGAAACTTTGTACGGCGTGGGCTATCGCTATAAGGACGAAAATACCAAGTCCTAATCGTGTCCGTACCCATTTCTAAATCTTCCAAGCCAATACCGTCGCTGTGGTGGCGCGGCCGCGCGTTTTGGCGTAAAAAAAATTCATCGAATGCAAAAAAAATAATTTCTCCGCTTACCCGCCGGGTGTTGGCGGTTAACAGCATTCCATTAATCGTATTGCTGGCGGGATTGTTGTATATGGATCAATACCGCGAAAGCCTGCTGCAGGCGGAAATTCAAACTTTAAAGATTCATGCCAGTATTTTCGCCGATACGCTGGGCGAACTTGCCGTCGAATCGATGCCGGATGGGCAAGATGGATTGCTGATCCAACCGGCGCGCGATGTCATTCGCCGCATTGTGCCGCCAACCCGCACCCGTGTGCGTTTATATGATACTAGCGGAAAGTTGGCGATCGACAGCCGCGTTCTGGGCGGCCGCAAAGGCAAGATAAACAGCATGGTGCAGATCCAGGATTTGGACAAAAACAGCGAGAAAAAAACTTTTTCGCTTAGCAAATCTATTGGAAACTTCTTGGACGATGTCGGCATGCATACATCCAGATCCTGGCATAAATTGCCGGAATACCAAGAAAACAGCGATCAAAGCGCGCGCGATTATCCCGAAGCGGTCGCAGCATTGGATGGCGATTCCGGCAGCATGGTGCGCCGTTTGGAATCCGAAGGCGATTCCGATTTAATTATCACCGTCGCAGTGCCCGTACAACATTATCGTCATGTGTTGGGCGCATTGGTTGTATCGAAAACCAGCGAAGATATCGAAAAGATTATGGAAGATGTTTGGTCTTCTATTCTCAAGGTGTTTACGATGGCGCTGGCGGTGACATTATTGCTTTCCGCCTATTTAGCACGCACTTTATCGCGGCCGATGCTGCGTCTGGCGGACGCTGCCAACCGCATGCGGATTTCCAAAAACCGCAATATCATTATTCCAGACTTGTCCGGCCGCAATGACGAAATTGGCGACTTATCAATGGCGATGCGTGAATTAACCGAAGCATTGTGGAACCGTTTGGATGCGATCGAGCGGTTTGCCGCCGATGTGGCGCACGAAATTAAAAATCCGCTGAACAGTTTACGCAGCGCGGTTGAAACCGTAGTACGATTGCAAGATCCGCAAAAACAAAAACAGTTACTACAAATTATTTTCGATGATGTGCAACGCTTGGACCGTTTGATCACCGATATTTCCGAAGCTTCGCGCGTTGACTCCGACATATCCAAATCCCCTACCAAGCCAATTGATGTGATCAAATTGCTGGCGCCGTTGGTCCAGGTGTACAGCCAGCAATATCGTCCGGAAAATATCACCATTGATTTATTTGTCGATCCGACTTTGCAATTCTACGTGCTCGGCATTGAAAGCCGCATTATTCAAGTCATGCGCAATTTGCTGGATAACGCGATTTCCTTTAGTCCCAAAGATGGCACGGTCGGCGTTCATATTCATAGCGACCGCAACCACATTGAAATTTGCGTCACAGATCAAGGCCCTGGCATCCCGCCGAACAAGCTGGATAAAATTTTTGAACGATTTTACACCGACCGCCCGGATGGCGAAAAATTCGGCCAGCATTCCGGCCTTGGCTTGAGCATCAGCCGCCAAATTGTAATGGCCATGGGCGGAAATCTGACTGCCACCAATATATATAATGAAAAAAACAAGGTTATTGGGGCCAAATTCTGCCTGTCCTTGCCAGCCACCCGCCCTTAGTTCCGCCCTAGGCGAACTGATTTAGATTTGCTATATAGACAGTCTCTTATTTTACCAATGAGTTTTTTTATGATCGGTGTTGTCCTTGTTGCCCATGGCAACCTTGCCCAAGAATTTATCAATGTGCTCGAGCAAATCGTCGGTCCGCAAGAGCGGATTTTGGCTGTCGGCATGGCGCCTAATGATAACATGGAATCGCGCCGTACCGAAATTATGGATAAAATAAAACAAACCGATACCGGCCAAGGCGTTATTGTCATGACCGATATGTTCGGCGGCACGCCGTCGAACCTTGCGATTTCGTTGCTTGATAAAACCGGCATCGAAGTAATCGCCGGATTCAATCTGCCAATGCTGATTAAACTTGCCAGCGCACGTAAAACCATGGCGATTAAAGACGCTGTTTTAGAAACCCAGGAAGCCGGCAGACGGTATATTCACGTAGCCTCGCAGATCCTTGCGGCAGATGCATAATCCATGGCCGCCGTTACAATTCAAACCGGTGCCTTAGGCATAAAGAAAAAAGTACTTGTTACCAATGCCCGTGGCTTGCATGCCCGCGCCGCCGCCAAAGTCGTCAAGTTATCGGAACAATTTCAATGCGATATCACGGTGCGGCATGGCGATCAGTCCGCATCCGGCAAATCCATGCTGGATTTATTGATGTTGGCGGCAACGCCAGGCAGCGAGATTGAAATCGAAGCCCACGGCGCGGATGCCGTCAACGCGGTCGATGCGTTGGCCGCCCTGGTGACGCGTAAATTCGACGAAGAATAATTATATACAGCCCGTCTAAGATACTGGCCCTGATAATGGGATTTTGCTATATATTGGCCATAATTACTTATCTGATGAAAGGATTCCCACCATGTCCCCCACAGCCCCAAAAGCCGTTTCCCAAGATTACAAAGTCGCCGATATCAAATTGGCCGAATGGGGACGCAAGGAAATTAAAATCGCGGAATCCGAAATGCCAGGCTTGATGGCGCTGCGTTCGGAATATGGAAAATCGCAGCCATTAAAAGGCGCGCGGATTGTCGGCTGTTTGCATATGACCATCCAAACCGCCGTTTTGATTGAAACATTGCAGCATCTGGGCGCGACTATTCGTTGGTCGTCTTGCAATATTTTCTCGACCCAGGACCAGGCTGCGGCCGCGATTGCCGCAACCGGCACGCCAGTATTCGCTTGGAAAGGCGAAACCGAAGAAGAATATGAATGGTGTATCGAGCAGACTATTCAAGGCCCCAACGGCTGGACACCGAATATGATTCTGGACGATGGCGGCGATTTGACCAAAATCATGCATGAAAAATATCCGCAGATGATGAAAGACGTTCGTGGCGTATCCGAAGAAACCACCACCGGCGTGCATCGTTTGTACGAGATGGAGAAAAAAGGCAAACTGGTGGTCCCGGCAATCAATGTCAATGATTCGGTGACCAAATCCAAATTCGACAATCTATACGGTTGCCGTGAATCTTTGGTCGACGGCATCAAACGCGCCACCGATGTGATGATGGCCGGCAAAATCGGCGTTGTCGCCGGTTTTGGCGACGTGGGTAAAGGTTCGGCGGCATCCATGCGCAGCCAAGGCGCCCGGGTCATTGTTACCGAGATCGATCCGATTTGCGCGTTGCAAGCCGCGATGGAAGGATATCAGGTTATGACCATGGATCAGGCCGCGTCTATCGGCGATATTTTCGTTACCGCCACCGGCAACGTCGATGTCATCACCCTCGATCACATGCGTAAAATGAAAGACCGCGCCATTGTTTGCAATATTGGCCATTTCGACAACGAAATCCAAGTTGGCGCCTTGCAAAATTTGAAATGGGAAGAAGTAAAACCGCAAGTCGACGAAGTGGTATTCCCGGATGGCAAACGCCTGATCATCTTGGCCAAAGGCCGTTTGGTCAATTTGGGTTGCGGCACCGGCCATCCAAGCTTTGTTATGTCCACATCCTTTAGCAACCAGGTTCTGGCGCAAATCGAATTATGGAACAATCATAAGCAATATCAGAACAAGGTCTATAAATTGCCGAAACACCTCGATGAAAAAGTGGCAAGATTGCACTTGGACAAACTTGGTGTACAATTAACGCAATTGACCCCTGCCCAAGCCGAGTATCTTGGTGTAAAACAAGAAGGTCCTTTCAAAACAGACGCATATCGTTATTAATCCATGCCCCTTGCGGTAGATCCATTTCACTTGCTCATCGGCGGCGCATTGGGCGCCAGCGCGTCTGGGCTGGTTTTTTGGGCCGCCTACCGCATGACGCTGAAGCCAAAATTAAAATCCGCGCGGGCACGGGCGGCATATTTGGAAAAATCCGCCCGTCTGTTAGAAGCTTCGATCAACCAAAACACCGAGGCGGTGTTGTTATGGCCGGCCGACAGCACCGAAGAAGTCGCTTCCGCCCAACTGCACGAATTGTTAAATATCCCATCGCAAATCCGCAAAGTCGGATTGATTGACGTTCTAAATTTATTCGAAGGTTCCGCGCGCGGCGAACTGGATTCTTTCTGCCGTGGACTTCGGTCGAATGGCGAATCTTTCCGGCTGAATTTAAGCAGCGCGCGATTAAAAAGAACTTTCGGCATTCAAGGCACAAGATTGCTAAGCGACAAAGGATTGTATTTGGGCGATGTGCTGCGCATCCGCGACCGGACCGAAGAATTGAACGAAATCGGCCGGTTGAGTCAGGAAGTCAAAACACTGGGTGTCGACGCGCGCCGGTTGCGCGATGTTCTGGATGCGATTCCCGTACCGATTTGGCTGCGCACACAGGATCTGGCGATTGCGTTCTGCAACAAAGCCTACAAAAATGCGGTCGAAGGCGATCCGACACAGGCCGCCGCCGCAAGCGCCAAAAAATTTGAAATCGGCGCTGGCGCCTTGGGATCGGATGGCCGCGGCCTTGCGCAAAAAGCGGTTAACAATAACCGCCCCATGGCCGAACGGCATCATATTGTGATGGGCGGCAATCGGCGCTTGGTCGAATTGCACGAAATTCCAATTATCGCCGGCAGCACGGTTGCCAGCATCGCCGGATGCGCGTTGGATTATTCCAACTTGGATGAAACACGCCGCGAATTGGACCGCCAGGAAAAAGCGCAGGGCGATTTGCTGGAATCGCTCGATTCATCGATTGCTATTTTCGGCACCGACCGCCGTTTGCGATTTTACAATACCGCTTTTGCCGAACTGATGAAATTGGAAGCCACCTGGCTGAATACCAAGCCGGATTTAGGCGAATTGATGGAAGCGATGCGCGACCGTCGCTTATTGCCCGAAGTCGCCAATTTCCCGGAATTCAAGAAAAGCTGGATGGAATTATTTTCGACATTGCTAGATTCCAAGGACGAATTGATGCATTTGCCGGATGGCCGCACCTGGCGCATGCTGACAACCCCGCATCCTTTGGGCGGTCTTGTATTCGTATTCGAGGACGTGTCCGACCGCTTTAAACTGGAAGCTTCGCATCACATGCTGTCCCAGGTTCAGCGCGAAACCATCGACAACCTTTATGAATCCATCGCGGTGTTCGGCGAAGACGGACGATTGAAATTGTACAATCCGGAATTCGCCAAGTTGTGGAAACTGGACGAGAAAAAGCTGCAAGCCGAGCCGCATTTGACCGATATTACCGATTGGACCAAAGGATTTTTCGAAGGCGAGAAACGTTGGACCGAATACCGGCAAAAATTGATCCAATCGCATTCCACGCGCGCCCGCGAAGCGGGGCAGATGGGCCGCAGCGATGGATCGACGCTGGATTATTCCATCGTTCCCCTGCCCGACGGCGGATCGCTGTTTTCCTATGTCGATGTAACCGACAGTGTCCGCGTCGAAAAAGCCTTGCGGGAACGCACCGAAGCGCTGGAAGCCGCCGATCAATTGAAATCCGAATTCGTCGCCAACGTATCGTACGGTTTGCGCGCGCCATTGACTTCGATCATCGGATTCGGCGAAATTCTGAACAACAATTATTTCGGCAAGCTGAACGACAAACAAAAAGAATATACCAAGGGCATTCTGGACGCTTCGCAAAAGCTTTTGACCCTGATCAACGACATTCTGGATCTGGCCACCATCGAAGCCGGGTACATGACTTTGCAATACAGCAATTTCGATGTCCAGCCGATGTTGGCGTCGGTTATCAACTATGTGCGCGATCGCGCGGCGGCGCAGGGCCTTACCATTGATTTCGATTGCCCGATCGATGTGGGCAAAATCACCGCCGACGAACGGCGTTTGCGCCAGGTATTGTTCAATTTGCTGACCAACGCGATGAATTTCACCCCGTCCGGCGGCAAAGTCGAATTGAAAGGCGAGCGCAAAGGTAAGGAAATATGGATTACGGTTGCCGATAACGGCGCCGGCATTCCCGCCGAAGATCAGGCGCGCGTATTTGAAAAATTCGAACGCGGATCGGGGAAAAAATCCGGCGCGGGACTTGGATTGTCGCTGGTTAAATCACTGGTCGAACTGCATGGCGGCAAAGTGGAATTGGATTCCGCCGCCGGCAAAGGCACCACGGTGATTTGCAAATTGCCGGTCAAGGCAACCGAAACCAAAGCCAAGAAATAACAATCGCTTACAATACAACAGCTTATTTATTCCGGATTGACAATGGTCCGAGGTAATCTTACCCTAAGCCAAAAGGTATGAATATGATTGACCGGAAAACATTAATTGCAGACAGAATTGAACGGCACCGTCGGCGCAGCGGCGTGCAATTGTCCCCGCGCGCCTATGTCATGGCGGTGCAAACCATGCCTTTGCACGGCAATGCGGACATGGAAGCCGTTTATTTGAAAAGATTTATCAACCGGCGCGAGCGCGCTGGCCGTAAGGCGTTGCGCGCAGCCAAACTCGCGGCGCAACACGGCAACCGCCAAGAATTTCTTGCATCCATGCAGGCCGTCGTAAGTGTTTTGAATGACGGCATCGGTGCATCCCGTTTTGGGTCTTCCATGCTGGAATTGCGGGGCTTGACCTTGGGCTTGGTTTCCGAACCAAAAGGCATAAGATGCTCTTTCCAAGTTTTTGGTTTTGGCAATCTGTCGGTTCTGACGCATCTTAAAACGCCACCGAATAAACCATGCTTGACCAGCCACGAAAAGAGCGAACGGGAATTGGCCGAATGGCGCGCCAGGCTGGCAGCCAAATTAAAAAGTTCGGCAGAACGGGTTTACTAAGCCGCTTTATCCGCCCCCGGCACGCCCTTGGTGGTCGAATATTCGAAATGCAATTCCTGATTCGGATTGATGATTTTATACGCGGCGTGCGCGGCGATCGCACCTTCGGCGAAACCGGTTAAAATCAATTTCAATTTACCCGCATATTTGGCGATATCGCCGATGGCGAAAATGCCCGGCTGATTGGTGGCTGCCGTGGCCGGGTCGACCGCAATATAATTGTGATCCAGATTCAAACCCCAGTTCGCAATCGGTCCCAATTCCATCGACAAGCCGAAAAACGGCAGTAAACAATCGGCCTCTAACTTGCGTTTTTGTCCATCCAAAGTTTCCAGAATCACATTTGAAATCTGGCCGTTCGCGCCTTCGAGCGCGGATAATTGATATGGCACAACCAATTCGATTTTCCCGGCATCGGTCAGTTGTTTCAACCGCGCTACCGATTCCGGTGCGCCACGGAATTTATCCCGCCGGTGAACCATATAAATCTTTGCGGCTATATCATGCAACGATATCGCCCAATCCAGCGCCGAATCGCCACCACCGGCAATCACAATACGACGCCCACGGAAATCTTCGCGGGCGCGGACCATATAATGCACCGATTTGCCTTCATACTTCTCGATCCCCTCCAGCGGTGGGCGATTGGGGCCAAACGCCCCGCAACCGGCGGCGATAATAATCGTCTTACATTCAATTTTGGTGCCTTTGGATGTTTCGATTTGCCAGCCATCTCCCACACGGGTCAATTTCTGTACTTGCTGGCCCAAATGAAATGTTGGCGCGAACGGTGCAACTTGTTGTTCCAGATTCTTGATCAAATCCGCCGCCATCACCTGTGGAAAGCCTGGAATATCGTAAATCGGCTTTTCCGGATAAAGCGCGGTGCATTGCCCACCGGTCATATCCAGGGCATCGATCACATGGCATTTCAAACGCACCATGCCGCATTCAAAGACCGCAAATAAGCCAACTGGCCCGGCGCCAATAATCGCCACATCCGTTTTATGCATTTTTATCCCTTAGATCCTATGCTATGACTTGATAATAATGGACAATATAACGTCTTTTTCGAATTTATCACTAGCGGAATTAGAAAGCTTGGCGGCAAGGCTGGGCGCTATTTTACGCGCTGGCGATACTATTGGGCTTTCGGGCGATTTGGGCGCCGGAAAATCGACCTTTACCAGGGCTTTGTTGCGTGCACTGGGTATTACCGAAGACATTCCCAGCCCTACTTTTACCCTGGTTCAATCTTACGAAACCCCAAAAGGCGCGGTTTATCATGCCGATTTGTACCGGTTGAACGACCCGCGCGCTTTATATGAAATCGGCCTGTTGGACGATATGGACGCGAATATCCGCATTGTCGAATGGGCGGAAAAAGCTGGCGGCATGTTGCCGGACAATGCCCTGTGGTTAAAGCTGGACTTTACAGATAATACCGAGCAGCGTAATTTAACCGCCAGCTTCAATCAAGATTGGGCCGCGCGCCTGAAGAATATTCAATGACAATAACCCGCGATCAACAAATTCATAAATTTCTGCATGATGCCGGATGGGCCGATGCCAAGCGTGTTCCGATGCGCGAAGATGCCAGTGCGCGCAAATATTACCGTCTGCAAAAACAAACGCAAAGCGCCGTATTGATGGATGCCGCGCCGCCATTCGAAGAAGTCGGAGAATTCGCCCGCAAAGCGGCAATTTTTTCATCTTATGGATTGTCCATTCCCAAAATCTATGCGCGCGACGATGCGCACGGACTTTTATTGATCGAAGATTATGGCGAGATCAGTTTTGCCAACGCGATCCGCAGCGGTGAAAATGGCGGCGGATTATACCGCGATGCGATTGCGGCATTGACGCATATGCACAGCCAGGCCGATATCCAAGCGCGCAAATTGCCGCCATTGGACGATGGCCGCCTGATTTATTTGGTCAGCTGGATTATCGAATGGTATATCCCATTGATACAGCCGCAAACATTGTCGCGCACCATCCGCGAGAAATTTTTTGAACTATGGACGGACACATTCAAAATCATGCGCGCCGTTCCGCATCACGCGATTCATTTGGATTATCAATTCCACAATTTGATGTTATTGCCGGGCAAAGCGTCTTATGGGCGTTGCGGCATTTTGGATTTTCAGGACGCTTGTTATGGCCCCGTCAGCGCGGATTTAGTGATGCTATTGCAAGACGCGCGCGAAGACGTGCCGGACAATATTGTTAAAACCGGCCTGGATCAGTATTTACACGCCTTTCCAAAAATTAATCGCGACGATTTTATGGCATCTTACGCCGCCTTTGCCGCGCATAACGCCGCACGAATTCTGGGATTATTTGCCCGGCTTAAAATACGCGACGGCAAGGGCCAGTATTTATGCCATATCCCGCGCAATCTAAAATATTTTGAGGATAATTTGCGCCATCCCGCGCTGGCCCCGATCAAGCAATGGTTCGATACCCATGTTCCGGCCGAAAAACGGCTGGCGATTCCGGACTTGAAGGCGGCTTAGCCGCCCTGCTACAATAAACCTGCACAAAAACAGGTTTTCTATGTCCCAAACCATTACCCAAGCGATGATTCTCGCGGCCGGATTCGGCACGCGGTTGCGCCCCATCACCGATACTGTTCCAAAGGCGATGGCGATGGTGGATGGCAAGCCATTGTTGGATTATGCCATGGGCCATGCGGTCAGCGCGGGAGCCAGAAAAATAATCGTCAACACCCATTATTTGCCGCAGGTAATCGAACAACATCTGCAACGCCGCCCGGTGACCATCAGCCATGAAACCGAAATTCTGGAAACCGGCGGCGGGGTTAAAAATGTTATCACCCAATTCGATGATAAAGAATTTTATGTCATCAATGCGGATTCTTTGTGGTTGGACGGAGCAAATCCGTTATTGAACCAGTTGGCAAAAAAATGGGATAGCGGGAAAATGGATGCGTTATTGGCGCTGATCCCGAACAAAGGCCAATATCCGGATTTACAAGGCGATTTCGACTTGTCGCCCGATGGACGATTGCAGCGTCACGGCCAATCCAAGCCGTTGCCATATCATTTCATGGGCGTACAGATTTTACATCCGCGTTTATTTGATAAATCTCCAACCGGGCGGTTCAGTTTAAATATTTTATACGACCAAGCGGAAGGCCAGCACCGTTTGTACGGCCATATCGCCGAAGGCATCGAATGGTTTCACATCTCGACACCGCAAGATCTGCAAAAAACCAATGTTTATTTCGCGGATAAAAACCAAATTGCCCCATGAATCTGTACAATCTTCCCGCGCACTATCCGTTTTTAAAATCGCTGGCGGCGGGGATTATGCGGCAATCTGCGGACAATGAAATTCCGTTGCATGATTTTACGGTATTGCTTCCAAACCGCCGCGCCTGCCGCAATTTACAGCAAGAGTTCTTGCAGTTAACGGACGGTAAAGCATTATTGTTGCCGCGCATATCGCCAATTGGCGATATTGACGAAGAAGAATTGATTTTACAGGGCGCGGGTATGGAATCATTGCCATCCGCCATTCCCGCCTTACAGCGTCAGGCTTTGTTATCAAATCTGATCGGCAATTGGTATAAATCCAAAAAATTTATCGATTTAAGTTTCCTGCAAAGCTGGTCGATGGCTGGCGACCTGGCATCCTGGATCGATCAAATTCATATCGAACAATTGGATTTCAGCCAGATTAAAAACCTGGTGCCGGAGAATTTTGCCATGCATTGGCAGGAAGTGACCGAATTCCTGTCGATCTTCAGCGTTGAATGGCTGCCCATACTGCAACAACGCGGCGTGGTGGACGAATCGGCGCGGCGGGTTGCGTTATTAAATTTACAGGCTGAATATTGGCGCAACAACCCGCCCAAAAACCCTATCATTATCGCTGGATCGACCGGCAGTATGCGCGCCACCGCCCAATTGATGCAAGCGGTTGCACAAATGAAAATGGGCGCGGTAATTATGCCAGGATTGGATCAGAGTTTGGACGATGATTTCTGGAAAGCATTGGATACAACCCACCCGCAATTTTTTATGCGCGAACTGATGGGGCGGCTGGACGTTAAACGCGGCGATATTAAGACCTGGCCTTATGCGCCGGCGTTAAAGAATCATGGCGCCGATCAATTATGGTCCGACACGCTGCGCCCCGCCAAAGGCGTTGGCGAATGGCGCGGCGTGAAAATTGATTCCGCCGCCACGCAAAATTTGCAATTGATTGACTGTGCTCATACGGACGAAGAATCCCGAGTGATTGCCGCCTTAATGCGGGAAGCCTTGGAAACTCCGGGAAAAACCGCTGCCCTTATCACGCCAGACCGCAATTTAACCCGGCGCGTGATGTCGCAATTGCGCCGGTGGAATATTGCCGTGGATGATGGCGCCGGTTTTACGCTGAATCGTACATTGCATGGGCAATTTTTATTGTTGTTGGCCCGGACGATCGAAAGTAATTTCCACCCCGATCCATTATTCGCTTTGTTGAAACACCCATTTACCGCATTGGGCGCCGCACCATCACAAGCCAGATTCGCGGTTTATGCCATCGAAATAGCATTGCGGCAAAATGACGATTTCATATATTCGCCGGCGCTGGGCCTGGAACAATATGCAAGATTCCTGACAGAACCTGCGCAGAAAACGTTTTTAGAAAAATTCTTATCGGTCGTGGCGAAGATTCAATCGCGATTTTCTTTCGACGAATTTTTACAGGCGGCGGAATCATTATCGGCGAACGATAAACTATCGGGCGCTGACGTTCTATGGTCCGATGAATCGGGCGATGCGGCGGCGAAATTAATGGCCGACATAATGGCCCTGCCCGATTTGCCGCCATTATCCTGGCCGGATGTGCCGGATTTCCTGAATTATTGCTTTGAATCGGTGACGGTGCGTAAACCGTATGATTCCCATCCGCGCCTGAAAATTTGGGGATTGTTGGAAGCGCGATTGCAACATGCCGACCGGATCATACTGGCGGGATTGAATGAAACCGTATGGCCGCCAGCGCCCGATGGCGACCCGTGGATGAGCCGCCCGATGCGCGATCAATTCGGCCTGCCTTCGCGCGAACGACGCATTGGCCAGACCGCGCACGATTTAACGCAACTCGCCTGCCAACAAAGCGAGATTTTTATAACCCGCAGCAACCGCGACCAAGGATCTCCTTTATTGGCCTCTCGTTTCTGGGTGCGGCTGGAAACCTTGTTGCATGCAAAAAACAGGCTGGATTCGGTTAAAACCGCGGCGCCATATTATAAACATTTGGCGCAATCCCTGGATCACGCGGAAGAAACCATATCCATCGCCGCGCCTCGCGCCAATCCGCCGGTGGATTCAAGGCCGCGGCAATTTTCCGCGACATCGATTGAATTATGGATGCGCGATCCATACGCATTTTATGCCAAGTATATTCTGCGATTACACAAGTTGGATGAACTGGAACGTAAATTCGAACATTTGTCACGCGGCAATTTATTGCATAATATTTTGGAAGAATTCGTTCAATCATCTCCAACCAGCAATGGACACGATATCATCCGCAAACTGGCGGAAGAAAAATTGCGGCCCTGGCTGCATGATCCTTATGTTGCCGAAATGTGGTGGCCGCGTTTGTGCAATATTTTGGATTGGTTTGTCGATATCGAACAACAGCGCCACGCAGCGGTTGCACAAAGCATTACCGAAACCAAGGGCCAAATCCAATTTGCGATTAACGGATATGATTACCAATTATCGGCCACCGCCGACCGGATTGATATGCACAAAGACGGCAGCGTATCCATTATTGATTATAAAAGCGGCAAGGCGCCAACCGGCCCCGAAATCGAATCGGGCCTTAACCCCCAATTACCGCTAGAGGCTGCGATATGTAACGGCAATGGATTTGCAAATGTACGCGGGAAAATTGGCAGTATAGAATTCTGGGAATTAAGCGCGCAAAATATTCGCGTCTACAGCAAGAATCTGGAAAAACTGTCCGAAGACGCATTGGCCGGATTGCAACGTTTGATCGAACATTATCAGAATTCCAACCAATCCTATGCATCGACGCCGCATGGCGTGAAATATGCGCGCAACAAAGACTATCACCATTTATCCAGAATCGCCGAATGGGGCGATTCGGGCGAGGCGTCATGATTCAATCCGCCGCGCAGAAAATTCCAACGCCGCGTCCGCAATTTACGGCGGCGTCTCCCGATTATTCTATTTGGGTCAACGCGTCCGCCGGCACTGGCAAAACCAATATCTTAACCCAGCGCGTTTTGGGATTGTTATTGCACGGCGTGCGGCCGGAACGAATTTTATGCCTCACTTATACCAAGGCGGCGGCGGCGGAAATGTCCGCCCGCATTCGCGCGCGACTGGGGAAATGGGTAGCGCTGGATGATGCGGCGTTGTTGGCCGATCTGGAATCCATCATCGGCGACGATGTCGATGACAAAATGATCGCGCTGGCGCGGCTGTTATTCGCGCAATGCCTGGATACGCCGGATGGATTGAAAATCCAAACCATTCATGCGTTTTGCCAATCTATTTTGCAGCGCTTTCCGTTGGAAGCAGGCCTGTTGCCGCGATTCCAAGTATGCGAGGAACGCGAAGCTGCGCGATTATTGCGCCAATCCATTCATCATGTATTGCGCCGGAAAAACAAGCAAGCCCCCTTATTAAACGCGATCCATTTATTGTCGGAAATACTGTCGCAAGAAAGCCAGTTGGAATTATTATTGTCTAAAATAATTTCCAAGCGCGGTTGGATGGCGCAGGGATTGGCGCGGCATAAATCGGTGGAATCTATGCTGGCAAAAATGGCGGAATTATCCGGCATGGATGGGCCATTATCCAAAGACGAATTCATGGCGCAATTGTGCGATGATGAATATTTTTCCAGTTCCAATTTGCGTGGCGCCTGCGCGGCATTGGCGTCAGGGACAGAGGCGGAATCGCGCCGCAGCCTGGAAATTCAAAACTGGCTGGATGCATCGATCGATCAGCGCGTTAAAAACTGGTCCAATTACGCGGAAATATTTTTAACCGGCGAGGGCGGAATCCGCGCCAAATTGATCAATCCTAAAACTGCGGAAAAATATCCGCAGGCGCCGGGCGCCCTGCATCAAGAAGCGCAACGCATCATCGCCGCGCAGAACACCCTGAAAACCCTTGATTTACTGGCTTATAATCAGGCGGCGTTGACCCTGGCGATTGAAGTATCCGCCGATTATACTAACGCCAAGCACCATGTTGGCGCCTTGGATTATGACGATTTGATTCAATATACGTTATCATTATTGCAGAAACCGGGTATCGCCCCGTGGATTTTATTCAAACTGGATGGCGGCATCGATCATTTGCTGATCGACGAGGCGCAGGATACCAGCCCCGATCAATGGCAAATTATCCGTCTTTTAACCGAGGAATTTTTTGCCGGAACCGGCTCCAAGCAACGCCCAACATCGGTATTCGCCGTCGGCGATCCAAAACAATCGATTTATAGTTTCCAGCACGCCGATCCGCGCGGATTTTCCATCATGCAGGGCCATTATACCAAGGCCGCGTTCGAAACCCGCCAAACATTGCAAATTATCCCGCTGCATTATTCTTATCGTTCTACCACCGATGTTTTACGCATCGTCGATTCGGTGTTCACGTTGACCGAGGCAAAACGCGGAGTGAGTTTTTTTACCGCCGCCGAGGAACAAAAGAAATTGCTGCAAAATCAGGCATTGATTGAACATATCGCGATGCGCCAGGATGCGCCAGGGCTTGTCGAGATCTGGCCGCTGGCGACCGATAGCGAGAAACGGAAAATCCAACCCTGGCACATCCCTGACAGCCGCCAAGAATCATTTTCGGCGCAGGAAAAACTGGCTGGCGCTATTGCCCATCAAATTGAAGAATGGCTTGTCCATGGCGAAGTTTTGCCGTCCAATCCATATACCAGACGCGACATGCGCAAAATTCAGCCAGGCGATATTATGATCCTGGTGCGGCGGCGGAATGAATTTGTCGATTTACTGACGCGCGCCCTGAAAAATAAAAATATTCCGGTTGCCGGCGTCGACCGTTTAATCCTGTCCGAACATATCGCGATCATGGATTTGCTGGCACTGGCAAAATTTTTGTTATTGCCGGACGATGATTTGAATTTGGCGGTTGTTTTAAAATCGCCATTATTGGATCTACCGCCAGATAAAACTGAATCGCTATTGTTCGAATTATGCGCCAAACGCGGACCAAAAAGCCTGTGGCAACAATTGCGCGAAACCAATAATCCGGCATTAATACCGGCAAGGGATTATTTGACGGATTTATTGGGACGGTATTCGTTTTTATCGCCGTTTGAATTGTTCAGCGATATTCTGAATCGTCTTGGCGGCCGTAAAAAAATGGTTGAACGGCTTGGCGCGCAATCGATCGATCCTATCGATGAATTCTTGAATCTTTGCGCCAATACCGCAACTCAAACCATGAGCTTGCAGGAATTTGTATCGTTCATGAACAGCGATACAATCGAAGTCAAACGGGATCTGGAAGCCGGTGAACGCGGCGAAGTGCGCATTATGACCGTTCATGCCGCCAAAGGATTACAGGCCCCTATCGTATTTCTGCCCGATACCGCGCGGCTGCCGAAACCGCAATCGACGGTCGCGGAATTATTGTTTGACGAGCAAGAGCATATTTTATTATGGCCCGTCAAACGCGACTGGCTGCAAGGATACAGTGAACAATTGCGCGTCCGCGCCGAACAAGCCACTGTCGAAGAATACCGCCGGTTGTTATATGTCGCCCTGACCCGCGCCGAAGACCGCTTATATATCGGCGGCTATGGCGCAGCGGAACCCGATAGCTGGTATTCCTATATCGCGCAAGCGGCGTACGATATGACGCAAAATGACAGCGCACAAAGCGTCGATTTTGACTTCGCCGCCCAAGGATATACGGATTGGCAAGGCGGCGGATGGCGCATTGGCAATTTGCCAAAATTAAAGTTTCAATTGAAAGATACGCCAGAGAAAGCAAAACCAATTATTATTCCCGATTGGTTGCATCAATCCGCGCCGAACGATCCAACACCGCCCAAACCATTAAGCCCATCGAAACCGGCGGCGGAGCCGGCAATGATATCCCCATTGCGCCAGAAAAATGAGCGCAGCCAGAGTATTTTGCGGGGATCCGTCATTCACCGTCTGTTGCAAAGTCTGCCTAATATAGAACCTACAAGACGATTGCCTGCAATGCAGAATTTTATGAAATCCTATTTCGGACAAATAACGCCGGAAGAAATTGCAGAAATCATCGCCGAAGTTCAAACCTTGCTGCAAAATCCAGAATTCGCAGAATATTTAGGCTTGGATTCCCGCGCCGAAATCCCGATCAGCGGCATTATCGGCAACCAAGCGATCGTCGGACAGATTGACCGCATGGTAATCGGCAAGAATCACATTAAGATTCTGGATTTTAAAACCAACCGCCCACCGCCTGCCGATGCCGCCCAGACGCCAGAAGCCTATTTGCGGCAAATGGCGGCCTATGTGGCATTATTGGAAAAAATCTATCCACAATACCGTATCGAAGCGGCCTTATTATGGACCAATATCGCCAAACTTATGCCCTTGCCAGCGGAGATTCTGGCGCGGTATAAACCCTAGATATATTTCTGGAACGTCCTATATTTAGGCAACCGGCAACTTTTAACGATAGGTGAATACATGGGTACGATTGAAATCAGCGATCAAAATTTTGATGACAAAGTTTTAAAATCATCTGGCCCGGTATTGGTCGATTTTTGGGCGGATTGGTGCGGCCCATGCAAAATGATCGCGCCAGTTTTGGAAGAACTCGCCAACGATTTTAACGGCCGCGTTACAATCGCCAAAGTCAATATCGACGAAAGCCCGATGACCCCAGGCAAATACGGCGTGCGCAGCATTCCAACCTTGATGCTGTTCAAAGACGGCAAATTGGTTGACAGCCAATTAGGCGCGCAGCCAAAAGGCAAATTGTCCGCCTGGATTGAAAGCAAAATCGCCTAATATTCTACGCTTTTATTGACGCATTCGCCTGGCAGCGGCCAATCCGGCCAGGCCTGCGAGCATGGTCAAACTTCGAGCGACCGGCCAACCGGATTCGGCGGAATCGTATTTTACTGGCGAATTTATTGCCCATCCCTGCGGGGCAATGGCGAATTTTACCAATACCGTTGCGCCAATTGGCTCTAGACTGTCAAACATTGGAGATTGCGTTTTAGAACTTTCGACAGCAAACGCACAGTCTTTGTCCGTATCAGAATTTTGAAGGACATACACTACATTTCGCACCGCCGGGGACGCGCGCGCGGGTTCCGTGGTATATGACGATATTTTGGGCAAAAATGTTTGGCTGGCCGTCATAAAGGCAAGCCCACATAACAACTTGGTGCCCAACATACTTTGATGATAAGGCATAGTACCCTCGTAATTTTATTTTTACAAATATTACCATAAATATTATATAACAGCAATATTTATTTTAATAAAATTACATTATTATAATATAATTATATTATTGGTGAGCGCTCAAAATACGCCCCGCCAGATACAACGAGCCTGCGATCAAAATTCGAACCGGTTCGGGGTGATGTTGTTCAATCTGTTGAACCGCCGTTATTAAATTCTCGCAAGGGTGAGCGGGGATCGATAAGATTTTGGCTGTGACGCAAAGATCTTGCGGGGTGGCGGATTTTTCTTCGCCATCAATCGGAATCGTATAAAGCGTTTTTATTTTATTTTTCAGCGGCGACAAAAATCCGGCGGCGTCTTTATTTTTTAACATGCCCATAATTACAATCCAGGGCTTATCATTTTTACGATCGATGTAATCGGCGACGATATCTCCGGCGGCGGGATTATGTCCGCCATCCAGCCATAATTCATCGCCCGATTTCAAATGCGCGAATGCGGGCCCTGATTGCAAGCGTTGCATTCGCGCCGGCCAGTCGGCGCCAAGCAACCCATCTTTAATATCATCCAGCGTAATATGAAATCCGTGCAATTGTTCGATGGCGGCAATGGCGGTCGCTGCATTGTAAATTTGATGAGCGCCGGGTAAAATCGGTGTTGGCAAATCGTAATCTTCGACGCCTTCATACCAGAACCCATTTTCCATCGGCCGGACATTCCAAAAAACCCCGTGCGGGAATGGTTTGGAATGAACCGACAGCCCATAATCCAAAATCACTTTGGCCGCGCGCGGATCTTGCGGACCAACAATAGAAACGGCATTGTGTTTCTGAATCGCCGCCTTTTCATAGGCTATCTTTTCAATCGTATCGCCCAGAAATTCCATGTGATCCATCGATATAGGCGTGATAATGGTCATGATTGGATTGGGAATGACATTAGTGGCATCGAACCTGCCGCCCATGCCGGTTTCCAGAAGGACAATATCGGCCGGCGTTTGCGCGAAGGCCAGAAATGCGGCTGCTGTTGTCAGTTCAAAAAATGTAATTGGCTTGTCATTATTGGCGCGTTGTACCGATTCGATTAATTTAATCAGATAATCGTCTTCGATCAATTCTCCGGCCAGACGAATCCGTTCATTAAACCGCACCAAATGCGGCGACGTATAAGCATGCACGCGGTATCCGGCCGATTCCAAAATCGCCCGTAGATAGGCGACGCAAGATCCCTTGCCATTGGTACCAGCGACATGAATGACCGGCGGCAACTTCAAATGCGGATCGCCCAGTGCCGCCAGCAATTGCGTCATGCGCGATAAATCGAGATCGATTTGCTTTGGGAAAATGGTCTGCAATCGCGCCGCCAATTGGCCCAGCCGTGATTGAATGGGGTCCGATATATCGAGTCCGATCGTCATGGAATTAATATCTTGGCAAGGCCGTTGCCGCCGGTTTTTTATTGTACAGCAACAAGCCGATCAATTTCGACAATTCCGATTTCATGTCTTTGCGCGCAACAACCATATCCACCATGCCGTGTTCCATCAAATATTCGGCCTTTTGGAATCCTTCCGGCAATTTTTGGCGGATGGTTTCTTCGATCACGCGCGCACCGGCAAAACCGATCACCGCGCCGGGTTCCGCCATGGTAATATCGCCGACCATGGCGAACGAAGCCGACACGCCGCCCGTGGTTGGATCGGTCAAAATTACGATATAAGGCAAACCTGCTTCTTTAATACGGCGCGCGGCGATGATGCTGCGCGGCATTTGCATCAACGATAAAATACCTTCTTGCATTCGGGCGCCGCCCGATGCCGGAATTGCGATTAGCGGCGCGCGTAACATCAGCGCGCGATCGGATGCCAATACCAGACCTTCGCCAACCGCCGTGCCCATCGATCCGCCCATAAAACTGAAATCGAACGCGGCAATAACCACATCCATTCCATCTATTTTGCCCTCGGTCACCAAAATCGCATCATGCGTGTGGCCTTTGGCATGCGCGTCGCGCAAACGGTCGGAATAACGTTTTTTATCTTTAAATTTTAGGGGATCGACCGGAACTGGCGGTACCGGCGTAATTTGATACTGACCGCCATCATACAGCATTTGCAAACGGCGCTTGATAGCGATCCGGAAATGATAGCCGCATAGCGGACAAACTTGGGTATTTGCCTCGACGTCTTTTTGAAAAAGCATCTGGCCGCAGCCATTGCACTTCAACCAAAGATTATCCGGCACTTCTTTCGCGCCGACTAAAGCGCGGATTTTTGGGCGGACAAGGTTGGTAAGCCAATTCAAGGGGAATTTTCCAAATTTTGATAATTACAATACCGCGCCGATTTCCTGCACAATGCGTTTAGCGGCATCGACAGGGTCTTTTGCGCGAGTGATCGGGCGGCCAACAACCAGATAATCGGATCCGGCTTTGATCGCATCGGCCGGTTCCAGCGTGCGTTTCTGATCATGCGCATCGGCCGACCAGCTGGGACGAATACCTGGGGTTACCAACAGGAAATCCTTGCTGCGCTGGTCTTGCAATAAGTTCAATTCGCGGGCGGAAGCGACAACGCCGTTCAAGCCGCATAATTGCGCCATTTCCGCCAAACGGCGGACACGGTCCGTGGCTTTTTGCTTATATCCAAGCTCGGTCAGGTCTTCGTCATCCAAGCTGGTCAATACCGTAACGCCCAGCAATTTTGGCGGTTCAATTTTCATTTTTGCGGCGGTTTCCATCGCTGCATCGGCCGCCTGGCGCATCATATCGCTGCTGCCGCCCGTATGAATCGTCATCATAGCCACATTCAGCTTGGTGGCTGCCCTGACCGCGCCAGAAACCGTATTCGGAATATCGTGGAATTTCAGATCCAGCATAATTGGCATGCCGATGCCTTGAATTTTGGCAATGCCCTGCGGACCATGCGATGTAAAAAACTCGAGACCCAATTTAAATCCGCCGACATGATCTTTTAAATCCTTGGCCAATTTACTGGCAAAGTCGATGTCATCCGTATCGATGGCGCATATTACTCGGTTTTTAGCGGTTATTTGTTGGGGCAAATCAATCCTACCTTTTTCTATTTATACCTTTGGTATAATTTCTTTTTCTAATTTATCCAATTGTCTTTTTTGTGACGCGTTTTCCGCGCGTAAATTCAATAGCTTGGCACAATTCCGTAAACATCCGGCGATGAATCCGACCGCCAGCAATAAAATCACCAGCACACTTTGCGGCGCGGCGATTTCGTATGGCAATGGCCATAAATTGATCGCCACCAGCGCAGGGTTGTAAATGGTGAACGCAATCAGCCACAGAACCAGCAATGGCAGAATGAAAAAACGGAATATGGATCCGATGAAATTCATACAAACTCAAGATGATAGCGGATTAGTTGGATCCGCCATCCTTTTTATTGAGACGCGCCCGCAATTCCTTGCCAGTGCGGAAGAAAGGAACTTTTTTCTCCGCAACATGCACGGTTTCGCCAGTGCGTGGATTGCGTCCCGTGCGTGCGCGACGGGCTTTGGTGCCAAAAGTGCCAAAGCCGCGCAATTCAACGCGGTGACCTTTTTCAAGCGCGATAGTGATCGATTCAAACATGCAATCGATAATACGTTCGATATCATGCTGCAAAAGATGCGGATGGGTACCGGATAAATGTTGGATCAATTCCGAACGTGTCATGGAATAAAACCTCTCTGTCAAATCATTAGACAATCTTTATCTTGAACCCAGCCGATTTGAGACTAATAGATTCAATGACTTAGATCATCAACCCCAGAGTGCCAGAATACGCCAACCCCGTCAAGTAATTGAATATTAAGGAATTTACTTTAATAATTATCTAAGCTATTGATAATAAACAATAAAGTTATCCAAGGTAAGAATTGTCAAGGACTTTATACTCTATTATATTCGCCGCCAATCGAAACGAATCAATGGCCATAACAATATGAGTTTGATTTCATTACGTCCCGCCGTGCTGGAAGATGCGTCGTTTGTCGACCGCCTGACACGGTTGGTTATGCAATCTTATGTGGAACTAACCTGGACCGAGACGTCGGACATTGAAGCCTATTTTTATAAAAACAGATTCAACCTTGCGACCACAAAAATTATTCAATTGGATGGCAAGGATATTGGCCGCGTATCCGTATTAATCAACGAGAATAAAATTTCGATCGACAATATTCATATTCTGCCGGAATATCAAAATAAAGGCATCGGATCGGGCATTATCCAAAAAGTAATTGATGAAGCCGATATCAGAAATCTGCCGGTGGTCCTGCATGTATTAAAAGTAAATCCCGCCAAAAAATTATATTACGCGCTGGGATTTAACATCGAAGAAGATGAAATACATCGCTATTACTTAAAACGCCCGTCGCAGAACGAAGCGGCGTTAGAATCTGCCGCCTGATTATAGTGCCCGTCCGCGCCGAACATATTCTGCCACTATTTTTCGTCCAGCACTATTGGCCGATATTTTTCTTAACGCTTTCTGTGCCACACCAGAAACAGCGTCGGCCCATCCTTCATACATCAATCCCGAATAATGAATGCCGTCTTTGGCAAATAAATTTGGATCTGGCGCACCATTCACTGTCGCTTCTTGCCGCGTCATTTTAGTAAGATCGACATACTGAACACCCTCGCGATTTCTTTTCGATGGTTCTTTATTTATTTCCCGTATCACACCCCTGGCAGCGCGGTTGAATGAATCAATCCCAGCGGCGATACCGGTCTGACGGTTATAGGCCCTGGCCGCTTTAATTTGACGCTGTACAGTGTGCGCATTTTTTGAAACAGTGACTGTCCGACTAGAAATCCGCAGATTACGGATAGCAACGCCAATCGATCTCATGCGTTGCCGGACGAGAGCATATTTACCCTGGCGGAATTTTAATCCGCCTTTGCCATGCACGGACGGCGACGCATCCCACGCCGGAATAGACAGCACCACAACCCGCGAACGGTCATCCTTGGCAAAACGGATCGCGCGGCGCAATAATTCGCGGAAATGATGTTTATAATGTTCCACCGACATGCCGCGAAAAAAATCATTAACACCAATCGATAGCACCACCAAATCATAATCGCCCTTGCGATGATTCGGGTCTTCCGGATTGGATTGTGGTTCCGCCGTATCCAGCGCCCCAAGCAAATGAGTCGTCGTATGTCCATCCACCGCATATAATTTTGGTTTGCGCAAACGCAATTCGACTTCCCTTAATCTTTCCATCAATTGAAATGGAAATGCCTGACGTTCCAATCCCTTACCAAGACCGGTGCCGACGGTAAAAGAATCGCCCAAAAATAACGATTTAAGTGGCCTGCGTTTTGCCATGCTTATACCCCCTTATAAAAAAAGCGGTGAATCAGTTTGAACCAATTCACCGCTTTTATATTTTACATCAAAAAATTACTCGGCTGTATCCGAAGATTCAGCTTTTTCTTTTTTCTTCTTTGCGGCTTTCGGTTTTTCTTCCGAGGCGGCTTCGGATTTGCGTCCTAAAGCTGCGCCCAAGATGTCGCCCAAACGCGCGCCGGAATCGGTCGAACCATATTCTTCCATCGCTTGTTTTTCCTCGTCAATTTCACGGGCTTTGACCGACAGAGTGACTTTGCGGGTCGCTTTGTCCATGCCCGTGATTTTGGCGTCGATTTTTTCGCCAACCGCAAAACGGTCGCTGCGTTGTTCGCTGCGGTCGCGGGATAAATCGCCCTTGCGGATGAAACCGGTAACGCCTTCGACGACGGTGACTTCAAGACCGGCATCAACCACCGAAGTGATGGTGCAGGTAACGACATCGCCTTTCTTGATTTTCGACAAAGCGCCTTCGAACGGATCGCCGGTCAATTGCTTGATACCAAGCGCTACACGTTCTTTTTCCGGATCGATATCTAGAACTTTTACTTTGACTTTGTCGCCCTTTTTGTAATTTTTCAGGGCTTCTTCGCCAGAAGCGTTCCAATCGATATCGTTGGCGTGCACCAAACCGTCAACATCGCCGATGAGGCCAATGAACAAACCGAAATCGGCGACGTTTTTAATTTCGCCTTCGAATTCGGCGCCGGATGGGAATTGTTCTTTAATTTGATCCCATGGATTCGCCATGCATTGTTTCAAGCCGAGCGAAATGCGGCGTTTGGCCAAATCCATATCCAAAACCATGACTTCGACTTCTTGGCTGGTCGATAGGATTTTGCTTGGGTGAACGTTTTTCTTGGTCCAGCTCATTTCGGACACGTGCACCAAACCTTCGACGCCCGGTTCGATTTCAACAAACGCGCCATAATCGGCGATGTTGGTCACGCGGCCTTTCAATCTGGTTTGCGGCGGATATTTCGCCTGAACCGCTGCCCATGGATCTTGTTCCAATTGTTTCATGCCCAAGGAAATGCGGCCATTTTCCTGGTTGAAGCGGATGACCTGCACTTTAACTTGCTGGCCGACCGATAAAACTTCGGATGGATGGTTGACGCGTTTCCAGGAAATGTCGGTGACGTGCAACAAACCGTCGATGCCGCCCAAATCGATGAACGCACCGTAATCGGTGATGTTTTTCACGGTGCCGGTCAAAATCTGGCCTTCGGAAATATTGCTGACGAGTTCGTTGCGCGCTTCCGCTCTCGATTCTTCTAAAATCGCGCGGCGGGAAACAACGATGTTGCCGCGCTTGCGGTCCATTTTCAAAATCTGGAACGGTTGCGGGGTGTTCATCAACGGGCCAACATCGCGCACTGGGCGGATGTCAACTTGCGAAGCCGGCAAGAAAGCAACGGCGCCGTTCAAATCGACGGTGAAACCGCCTTTGACTTTGCCGAAAATAACGCCGGTAACGCGTTCCTGGCTTTGGTGAGATTTTTCCAAAACTGTCCAGGATTCCTCGCGTTTCGCGCGTTCGCGCGATAACACGGCCATGCCGTCGCGGTCTTCATAACGTTCGATGTACACATCGATCGAATCGCCCGCTTTGATTTCCGGCGCCTGGCCGGACAAAGCGAATTCGCGAAGCGGGATGCGGCCTTCGGATTTCAATCCGACGTCCACGGTGGCGTAATCGCCATCGATGGAAACGATCAGGCCTTTTACGACCTTACCTTCGCTTGCAACGCGGGTATCATAAAAATCTTTTAACAGAGAGGCGAAATCTTCGCCGCCGGTAGTAGATGTAGATGGTGTGGTTTCTTTTTTTGCCACTGCACTAGTCCTTGCCATTATATTAGTCCTCAACTTTCAACAAAATAGCGGAGGCATGGCAAACTCTCCCGGCAAAAGGAGATGCTTTGTCCTGCCCCTACTTTTTGGATTGCCTGATTTCGGTCATACCGGAATAAATCGACGGTTAACTTACTGGCAATCCTTGGGTTTTTTGTTTGATATAATCCAACGCCTTGATCAAAACATCATCGGCGGTAAGACTGGTAGTATCCAGGTGATACGCATCCGGTGCCATTTTCAACGGAGCCGTTTTGCGGCTGCTGTCGCGGTCATCGCGTTGTTTTAAATCATCAAAAACCTGGGTCTGTATAGCCTCTATCCCTTGATTTTGCAACTCTTTTAGCCTTCGTTCGGCGCGCACGGCCGGATCGGCTGTGACATAAAGTTTTACCTGGGCTTTGGGGCACACTACTGTGCCAATATCGCGGCCATCCAGTACTACCCCGGCCTGGCCAGCAGACGGGTTTTGCGCAAAATCCCTTTGTAAAGGCAGAAGAATTTGGCGAACGGACGGGTAAATCGCAACCTTGGACGCAGCTTGGGAGACTTCTTCGTTGCGTAACAATTCGGCTTGCAAATCTTCGATACGCACCTGGCGCGCCGCCCAGGCACAATCGTCCTCGACTGCAATATTTTTATTATTTTTCAATGTGATATAAGCTGTTTGGCGATATAACAGCCCCGTATCGAGATACGCAAAGCCCAGTTTTTCCGCCAATTTACGGGCCAAAGTGCCCTTGCCGGATGCGCTGTCGCCGTCGCTTGCAATAATAATGGTCATGGAGGTTGTTGTTATTGACCGCGCCATTAAATGTCAAGGCTTCGGGATAAATATAGTCTGCTTGACTTTCTATCCCAAATTTGGCAAATGGCGCGCATTCCTGAATTGGGGTCTTCATCCCTATTACACCATCAAAGGCACCTATGGCGAAAAGCAAATCCAAAACAAAATCGACCAGTAAAAAAACCGATAAACCAGCCAAAGCGGTAAAAAAACCGGTAAAGCCAGCCGCAAAGCCGGCAAAAGCCGCGCCGGCGAAACCGGCCAAAGCGGTAAAAGAAGTGGCCAAGGCGCCAGTTGGAAAATTGCCCCAAAAAACGCTGGGCGGCAAAGCGCCGGCGCCGATCAAAAAACCGGCCAGCAGCATTTTAAGCCTGGCGGCGGGAAGCAAGCCGGAATGGGGCGTAAAGCGCATTTGCCCGTCCTGTTCGGCGCGTTTTTACGATATGAAAAAAGATCCGATCATTTGCCCGAAATGTGAAACCGAAATCGATCCGGAAGCCATTACCAAAAGCCGCCGGGGACGCGGTGCCGCCGCCGCAGAGGCAGCAGCGGCCGAAGCTGAAAAACTGAAAAAGAAAAAACTGGCCGCCGCCAGCGACGATGACGAAGATATTGAAATAGACGATTTGCCGGATATCGAGGATGCCGAAGACGACATCGATGAGGAAGCCAGCGATGAAGTCATCGAAGACACCGACGATTTGGGCGAAGAAGAAGCCGAAATCAGCGCGGTGATCGAGGAAGATTAAGCGGTGGACGGTGGACAGGGAACGATGGACGGTTAATCCGTAATATTGTTCATTTAATCCGTCATTTCAAAGGTTTCCGACAACAGCGCGGCGTCATAAAAACATATATTGTGTTTTGCATGGGGAGTTTGTATAAATCCCACTCTCTGTCCATTGGACAAGGGGCCCGTAGCTCAGCTGGGAGAGCGCTACAATGGCATTGTAGAGGTCGTCGGTTCGATCCCGATCGGGTCCACCAGCCTTCGCCGTAAAAAATAAACATAAGTGAAGGCTGCCACGTCGTAGCCGCAGGCGAAGACGGGCTGTTGCGGTTAAAAGCTTCGGCTCGGCAAGCCATTAGGTTTTATAGCCGTCATAAAAAGAATTTATAACGAATATTTCCCCTATTTTTTTATCTTTATTCAAAATCACCCAAGATATTTTATAGTATTGATGATCTCTCACACGATCACCTAACTGGACTTTTACCGTTACCTTCTGAATACCCGCATTAGTATTACTAGCTTGCATCTCTAACGGGCAATCTTCAATTATATGTGCGTATAATTTAAGAAACCTAGTCCAATCATCCAAAGATTCATTAATTCCAGGCAATCCATTTTGTTCCAAAAAACTACTTAACTCTTCTTTAAGAAGATTCATACTAGATATTTTTTCAATCTGATTTCTTAGATCTGTAGGCAATGAGCCTATTTCTATATGGTTTTTTAAAATCACATTAGCCTCATCAAATTGCTTAAGAATTTTCTGAGCAATTGAGTTCGTAAGCCTTGAGTGTAAGGCCCAATCGCAATAAAATTTTAAATGCTTATATTTATCGCTATCATCGATTTCTAAGATTTTTCTGACCTGTGCCATCAAATAAACGACTTGGATCTCACTTATGATCCCTTTTTTAATCTCAACGTCTAATTTCTCAATAATACTTGGTCTCATCAATCACCCAATAAATTTACAAACTGTTTAAAATATTTAGCAATTTGCCAGCCCTTTTTGAATCCTGCACCGTATCACCCGGCAATTCAAGAAATACCCGGCCTTTGCCGTCGGTAATTAGGATAATAATTCTTTCGCTGTAAAAATATTTCTGCTTCTTTTTGTGACTCATGGTTGCCGCCTTTGTTGCCGAACATATTGTAACGGAATCCGGCTAGGTTGCAGTTCACTATATAGGACAAAAAATAGGCGTCCACGAACCCACAGTACGAGTTTTGCCAAATAAAAATCCCCCTTTCGGGGGATTTTCATTTCTAAACTGTCATCCCGAACCTTTGGGTGAGGGATGACAAGACCGAATTAATTCGCCTTCGACGGATTCTTATCGTGCGATTTCAGCCAAGCTTTCATTTGCGCGATTTCTGTTTCCTGGGCTGCGATAATACCTTGCGCCAGTTTTTTGATCTCGGCGTCTTTGCCATATTGCAAAACCACTTTGGCCATATCGATCGCGCCTTGGTGATGCGGGATCATGCCGCGCACAAAATCGACGTCGGCGTCGCCGGTGTATGCAATCATCATTTCGGAATGCATTTCAGCGGCGGCTTTTTCAAATGCCTGGGTCGATGCGGATTGGGATGCTGAGTTTACAGCGTGGCCGGAATGAGAATCGCCGGTTTTCTGCATTTTCTCCGCCGGGGCCGTTGGCAACGGAGCTTTTTCCGCTTTTGCGGCAACTTCGGCGGCCATAACGGGCGCGGATAAAAATGCCGCAACAGCCAATATCAGAATCGTATATTTTGTTTTCATGAAAATCTCTCCGGTTAAATGTGGTGGCAACATCAATAGGCGCAATAACCATATAAAAACCAAGCTTAAAAAGCAATATTGCCTTTTACATATAATCCTTTAAATTCAGCACATTCTAAACATAAAGGTTAACAATCGTGCTTAAAAATATTATCTGTCCGGTCCACCAGCCTTCGCCGTAAAAATCCAACATAAGCGAAGGCTGCCGCGCCGAA
>SHNJ01000036.1 GCA_004295055.1 Alphaproteobacteria bacterium
TAACCGATGAATTAGTATCATCCGATTTTAATCACGATCCGCATTCATCGAATTTCGATGCGACGCAAACGCAAGTCGTAGACAAGCGTCTCGCGCGTGTATTGTCATGGTATGATAATGAATGGGGTTTCTCCAACCGCATGCTCGATACCGCCGGCGTAATGGCCAAGTTTATATAGGAGTTTAATAATGACCGCTGTTTTGAAAAACCAACATCCGCCGAAATCGGCCGCCCCATCTGAAACCGTAAAAAAGATTTTGAAAAATTACGAATCGGACAGTGGCGCAACCAAAGAAAATCTTAACCGTATTTTGATGCAAGGGCGTCTGGGCGGGACCGGGCAAATGATTATTTTGCCGGTCGATCAGGGATTCGAACACGGCCCAGCAAGATCGTTTGCTATGAATTCGGTTTGTTATGACCCGCATTATTTTTATCAATTGGGTATTGAATCGGATTTGAACGCCTATGCGGCGCCGCTGGGCGCGCTGGAATGCGGCGTTGAAACTTTTGCCGGGAAAATCCCGCTGATTCTAAAAATGAATCACGGCAATTCGTTATTGTCTAATAAAACCAATCCCGATCAGGCGGTATTGTGCAGTGTTAAAGACGCGGTGCGTTTGGGCTGCACGGCAGTCGGATTCACATTGTATAACGGATCGGAATCGTATAACGCACAATTAGAAGAATTGCGCGATATTATCGCCGAAGCCAAATCGCATGGTCTGCCAACGGTTGTCTGGTGCTATCCGCGCGGCGGCGTTTTGCCGAAAGAAGCGGAAACGGCAATTGACGTAGTTGCCTATGCCGCGCATATGGCATGCCAAGCTGGCGCGCATATGATCAAGGTAAAATTACCATCGGATGTTGTTTGGTTGGAAGCCGCGAAAAAGGCCTATACCGAACAAAAAATTCCAGTCGGTACGCTGGCCGACCGAGTGAAACACATCGCTCAAGCTTGTTTCAATGGGCGGCGCTTGGTTGTATTTTCCGGTGGCGAGGCGAAAGACACAGCCAGCATCCTCGATGAAATGCGCGCGATTAAATCTGGCGGCGGCAATGGGTCGATCATGGGCCGCAACGCGTTCCAACGCCCCAAAGCCGAAGCGATGAAATTGTTCGACGATATGATCGCGATTTTGAAGGGATAGTTTAATTGTCATCCCGAACCCTTTAGGGTGAGGGATCTACAGACATAAGACCTTATATCTGTAGATCCCTCGCATGTGCTCGGGATGACAAATAGTAAAATGACCCAATTATACCTCATCTCCCCGCCGCAAATATCGCTGGATCAGTTCTTGCCGGAATTGGATGCGGCGCTCGGCACCGGTTTGGTGTCGGTATTTCAATTGCGGTTAAAAGATATGCCGATGGTTGCGATCGAACGTACCGTTGAACCGATTTGCGATATGTGCCACGGATATGATGTTCCATTGATCATCAACAATTACGTCGATCTGGCGCACCGGTACGATTGCGACGGCGTGCATTTGGGGCAAAGCGATATGCCTTATGCCGAAGCGCGGCAAATTCTTGGCCCCAATAAAATGATTGGCGTTACTTGCCACGATTCCAAGGATTTGGCGTTCAAGGCGGCGGAAGCGGGGGCGGATTACGTCGCCTTTGGCGCGTTTTACCCGACTAAAACCAAGGATTCGGGCTATCGCCCGACTTTGGATCTGCTGCGCGATTGGGTGGAATTGACCACTATTCCTTGTGTGGCGATTGGCGGTATTACGCCTGAAAATTGTAAACCGATTGTCGATGCCGGCGCCGATTTTATTGCCGTTATATCGGCGGTTTGGGATCATGATAACGGACCCAAAGCAGGTATTGAGGCCTTTAAACCCTATATTTCAAGTATATAATCAAGTTGCAGAATGCGCCTGATTCTGCTAATTTCCGCACCAGAATTGACATGGCCCGGCCCCAGCAAATTCGCGGATGCCGGGCAAATTATTTAAGAGGTAGGTAAATGAAAGTCCAAGCGAACGCCCTGAAACCGGGCAATATTATCGAAGTTGAAACCAAACTTCTGACCGTGACCAAGGTTGAACACAGAACCCCGGGCAATTTGCGCGCGTTCGTGCAAGTCGAAGCCAAAGACGTCGCGTCTGGCAATAAAAAAGATTTCCGTTTCTCGTCGACCGAGGCGGTGGAACGCGTGCGCATCGATGAAATCGCGCATCAATATCTGTTTGCCGAAGGCGACCAAGTGACCTTCATGAATAACGAAAATTATGAACAGATCGTGGTTGACCGCGATTTGATCGGTGAGCCAGCCCAATTTTTGCAAGATGGCATGCAGGTGCAAATCGCCATGCATGAAGGCAAACCTTTGGGCGTGACATTGCCGGAATCGGTGGTAATGGAAATCGTCGAAGCCGAACCGGTCGTAAAAGGCCAAACCGCATCTGGTGGTTTTAAAACAGCGAAATTGTCGAATGGTGCGCGTATCATGGTGCCGCAATATATGGCCAGCGGCGAAATGGTTGTTGTTCGCACCGACGATGGCAGCTTTATCGAACGCGCCAAGAATTAGGCGTCAGGTTTCCGGTGTCAGGTATCAGGTTATGAACCAAATTTTAGATCATCGTGATTTGATTGTTTGGCAAAAAGCTAGGATGCTGGTTAAAAGCATCTATATGATAACCGGAAAATTTCCTAATGCTGAAAAATTTGGTTTGTGTAGCCAGATGCAAAGGGCGGCGATTTCCATCGTGGCTAATATTGCAGAGGGCAAAGCAAGAAGCACCCGAAATGACTACGCGCAATTTATATCTATTGCCAATGGCTCCGCAGCTGAATTGGAAGCATTAGTAGATGTGGCGCTTGATTTGGACTATATTAGCGAAATAGCTCATAAACGTTTTATTTCGGAACTTGGAGAAATTAGACGTATGCTGCAAGCAATGCGAAAAAAACTGAAAATAGCTGCTTAACCTGACACCTGATACCGGGCACCTGGAACCTATAAAACAATGTCTAGACTCTCTCCTCTCCTCACCGTAGTCGAAGCCGCTTGCCGCAAGGCGGGCAAATCCTTGACGCGCGATTTTAACGAGGTCGAGCATCTGCAAGTATCGAAGAAAGGCCCGGCCGATTTTGTATCGGCCGCAGACCGCAAAGCCGATAAAATTCTGCGCGAAGAATTGCAACGCGCGCGGCCGACATTCGGTTTTATGACCGAAGAAGGCGCGGATATCGTTGGCGATGGCGAGCATCGTTGGATCATCGATCCTTTAGATGGTACCACTAATTTCCTGCACGCCGTGCCGCATTTCGCAATTTCGGTCGCGCTGGAAAAGGCCGGCGAGATCATCGCGGCATTTGTTTATCATCCACTTTATGACGAAGCATACTGGGCGGAAAAAGGCACTGGCGCCTTT
The DNA here is from genome assembly GCA_004295055.1 of Alphaproteobacteria bacterium. Taxonomy (NCBI): domain Bacteria; kingdom Pseudomonadati; phylum Pseudomonadota; class Alphaproteobacteria; species Alphaproteobacteria bacterium. Next base: position 3,394 of record SHNJ01000036.1, read on the forward strand.
ACCAACCGTTCCGGCCGTTTGCGCGTATCCTCACGCAAAGATTTCAGCCAATGTTTGATCGCAACCGGCATCCCATTCAAGGGGCAGGGCGATATCGCAACCTTTACCAAGGAACTTGAAACCGTATCGACACAAGTATCTGGGGTGCGCCGTATGGGCACCGCGTCGCTGGATTTGGCTTATGTTGCCGCCGGGCGTTTTGACGCTTATTGGGAACGCAATATGAAACCGTGGGATATCGCCGCCGGTATTTTGCTGGTACGCGAGGCAGGCGGTTATGTTGTGGATTATAATGGCCAGCCTGCAACGGCAATGACCAAGGATATCATCGCCGCCAATAGTGAGATTATAAAGCCATTTTCCGAGATGTTTGGCATAAAAACACTGGCCCAAATAGAATCGAAACGGGAATCAAAAACCGCCTAAGGCCGTTAATAAATTGGGCAAAAAAATCGGTTGTCAGTTTCTCCCCAATTCTATATTTTATATGGCTATAATAACCGGGATGAATTTCTTGTCCAAAAATACTAATTTGTTTGTTGCTTTGATTTGCGTGGGCTCGTTATTGGCGGGCACGGCGTCGGCATACCCGTATCGCGACGCGGTTGTTGTAAACCCCGCGATCATGCAAAGCCTTGGGCCAGAACCAACCGTTCCGTTGCAATATTATTCCGAATACGAAGCGCAAAAGCCATTTGCGGTCACTGGCGCTAAACAAGCCAGCCGCGCGGCGTATTATGCCAATATGCGTAGCGGGGAACTACCCTCGGCGCCACGCAAAAAACCGAAAAGCCATTTAAACGAAGTGGTATTTGGCGAAGCCGAACGCAAATCCGGCAAATTCAAAGCCGCTCCGAAATCATCGTTCAAGGCCGCTGCTGGCGGATTCTTCCCGGCGGCTGGAAAATTTGTCACCAATATTGCCGGTAATTTTTATGGCGGCGGTTATCGCTGGAACGATATCGATCCGCGCACACGCGGCGCCGGTGCCAATGTCACGGTTACCCGCCCGAATTCGGTTGGCGGCACCGTAATCGGATCGGTTGGATTTGACAGGGACGAAACGGATCTCGATTCCCGCGCCATGGGCCAAGTGAAACAAGCCGGTGGCCAATT
>SHNJ01000037.1 GCA_004295055.1 Alphaproteobacteria bacterium
ATAAAAACGTTCCGATAATAGGATGGGGTGACGGCCGGATTTTAACCCGGCTCTTATTTCCCCGAACAACTCGTCTAAACGTGGTAAAATCTCGTTTTCCCGCAGATCGCGCTCGTCCGCTTTCCGCATTTGTTGCATTGCGGTGGTTAATTGAGGGGAATAAGGTCTTCTCTCAGCTACCATTATTATTGCGTATAAAAATAAAGAACAAGCACCCAGGACTTTTAAAGCCGTATGATTACGGATATAAGAAACTATCGTTAAAGTTTGATGAAATAAACTTTGTGGAAAAAACATGTGTTGGTCCGGCGAAGCGTCAACAGTATTGGCCGCGGTTGGTTTAGGCACCACCGCATGGGCGGCGTATAAAAAAGAGCCGACGGTTTTGTGGATTTGCCTCGGGTACTTTTCGCTGATGGAAGCGTTGCAGGCTTACACCTATTCGGTGATCGGCCAATGCGGCAATCCCGCCAATCAAGTCGCCACGTTGCTGGGGTACATCCATATCGCCTTTCAGCCGTTTTTCATCAACGCAATCTCGCTGTATTTCATTCCGCATGTTGCCGCGCGTAAAATCGCGCCAGCCGCTTACATATTATGTTTTTTCTCCGCCGTGGTGATGATGCTGCATTTATATCCGCTGCAAGGATTGTCGTTGTGCGAAATCGGGCGGCCATTGTGCGGCGATGAATTATGTTCGGTGCGCGGCAACTGGCATATCGCCTGGAAATTGCCATTGAACCATTGGTTCGATGCCTGGATGATCGATTTTGATCCCATAATCCGCAGTCTTTATATCCCTTATGTATTTGTAGGATTTGTATTACCAGTTTTGTATGGATCTTGGCGCATCACACTGTATCATCTGTTGCTGGGACCTGGCCTTGCCGCATTGCTGACCGACAATCATAATGAGTGGCCGGCCGTGTGGTGTTTGCTGTCGATTGGCATCTTACTGATTGTGGTAAAGACCCCGTTACGCCAATTGCTGCATGTCAAAAAACCATGGTGGGAAAGATTTATACCCATCAAACCCTAAGCGGCGCGCGCTAAATCTCCTCTGCGGCGAATAGCGGCAAAATACAAGAATGGAACCGGTTGAGCGTTATTCCCGCACCCATTGGACGAAACTTGGCTTTCTTGTTTATCAAACGCTCTGAATAACTCATCCTTTTGTCCGCCCACTTCAACGTCTTTGCCTTTTTGAGGCTGTTTTTTTGGCCTGACCGTTAAATCGACAATTGAAGACAACCCATCTTCAATACCGGCCCGGATGCGTTTTGACTTTTGCCACACAGGAACAAACTTGGCGTCTTTTTGCGCCTGTGTTTCCAGGATATTTCCGACATCGGCATTCTTCGCCGCAGTATCCGCCACCCATTCCGATACATGAGCATAATTTGCATCTGTAAAGTCAGCGCAATGGTCTAGCCATAATTTTACGGCAGCGACCGGATCTTTTTCTTTCAATTCTTTCCATCCGGCGTAAGCACGGTCGCCTGGAACTCCCGCTATCAGCTGCTGGATTCTTGGGTCTGTATCGGCATGTGGACGCAACAGATCGACAACTCTGTCAGAACAACCGGCCAAAACACGCAATTGGGAGTAAACATTGACACTGGTATCAGTCGTCCTGTCCGCCAAATAAATCTTAGCGGATTCTTCGTACTTTCCTTCGGTATATAATTGATTGGCTTGATCCAAGCGCTGATTCAATTGGTATTTTGCTTCAGCTTCTTTCGCCATAGCGCTTAGTTGCGGATTGGCAATCGCGGCTTGCTGCAATGCCTGTAAACTTTGCGGGGTTTCCGACGCGGCCTTTACCATCTCGGCAAAGTTTTTGTATGGCGCAACCGTGGTTTTATCTTTTTTCCAAGATTCTACAGCATGGCCAATAGCGGCAACCGGATCAGTGGATATCAATAACTCGATTGCTCTATTTTCCGCTTTTGCAATCAAAGCTTTTAATTCGGGCTTATCTTTTGCAGCCGATTTCAATCTTTCCATGGCCGCGCCGGAATGCGCCGCCAAGTCCGCTATTTCATAATCCATGCCGTCTTTGCTGCCGGTCCAGCCGTTCCAACGTTGGATACATAAATCCATGGCTTTATCGGGATCCACGTTGCTGATCTCCAGCGCCTTTATCAATAGGCGGTCTGATTGTATTTCTGGGACAGCGGCCGTCAACGCCGCACTGGTTGTGCACAACGATTTAAAGTATGCAAACGCCTCGTCAGACCGCTTTGCCGCGTCAATCATCGATCCCCTGGCGATCTCTCTTAAACTCGCCGGTCCGCTCTCTTCTATACCTTCGGCTTGCAAATACGCTTCATGATATTTTTTAATGGCGGATACATGGTCACCCTTAGTTTCAAAAGATAAGCCCGTTCTGAATACCCGGTAAGCTTCGGCTTCGCGAAGAGTGCCTTGCAACGATGCATCTTTTGCCGACTCTCGACGTAAAATATCCAGTGCCTCGTCCGAGGTTGCCGCCGCATTGACCAATTTATATTTATAAGTGGAGAGCTTCATGCCCAGATCATTGGAAATTTTTGCTTCGGCAAGCGCATACCCAATCGCGGCTACACCGTCATTATCCGCATACATGGCTTTGGAATATTGGTTTGCAAATTTTTGTTTATCCGCCAAAAGCAATATTCTGTTCAAAAATGGATGTTGCGCGGATTCTTTTTCAACTGCGGCACGGACTTCTGGGCTTGCTGTGCAAAGCCGGGTCAAACAATATTCCGCCGAATCCATTCGCATAAAGGTCAGCATGCTTTGCTGTGTTGAAAGTTCGGTTTTAAATCCGATATATGCTTGTAAATACGCGTTGGCGGCATCCATAGTTCTTGCGTCCTGCCAATACAAGCCGGCTTCGGCATATAGGTTATAAGTGTCCGCCAACGCCGCCATAAATTTCAATTGCGGATCGGCATCTTTGTTTTGCCGTAAAATCCCAAGCACGTCTTTGTTCATGAAACTCAGATCCGCCATTTTTTGATTGGCGCGGTCATAGCTTGGCAAAGCGGGTACTGCATAGCCTGATTTAATTCCGCCCACATAAATTTGGGCTGCCGCCGATGGTTGCAGTTCTGCAATCATTGTCATGCGTTCCCAAAACATAACCTTCTGCGCCATCAATACAAAATCGCGCAAATTTTGATTATTGCCGCCAAAGAAAGATTGATCGATCCCTTTTATATTTAAAATCTGCTTAAACAGTTCTTGATCATTTTGCCATTCCGCAGAGTTAAGCCAGGCCTTATCATTAACGCGTTTGGCTAAATAATTTGTCGCCACTTCCCCAAAATTTTTATAATAGCGCTCCGCTGGCGTAATCGCGTACAACTTTGCCAAAGCCAACATCGCTTGGTCTGTTTTGCCTTGCTTATAATTCTGCGTAAACTGATTGCTCAACTGCTTAATCTGTACCAAGCGTTGTACCGTCGGGGCTACCGACAAAATAGAAACCGTGACGCTTAAACCCGCCAACACCCATACTTTGGCCGTATTAAACCAGTTTCTTGGTTTTCTGGGTTCTTCTTGGCCGAACGTCGGCCCACTTTTGTCAAATGCTTGGGGGCCATAGGGATTTGGTTTATATTCCTGTTGATTGCTCATACCATCCATCCATGTTCTTTTTGGTATAACAATATATCAAAAAGGATACAAAATATCAATCGGATAAATCATAAAAAAAGCCGCTGAAACAGCGGCTTTTAATCACTTACACTGGAACTAGCCGGCGTTTTTTTCCACCTGGGCGTAATCCAAATCGACCGGGGTCGGACGGCCAAAGATCGACACCGATACTTTGACGCGGGATTTGTTTTCATCGACTTCTTCAACCGTGCCGGCGAACGATGCAAACGGACCGTCGATGACGCGAACATTTTCGCCGACTTCAAACGATACCGACGGACGCGGACGTTCCACGCCTTCTTTCACCTGGCGGATAATACGATCGGCTTCGGCATCGGAAATTGGAATCGGTTTACCCTTGCCCGAACCGCCGACGAAACCGGTTACTTTTGGAATGGTTGACATGGCGTGCCAGACGTTATCGTCCATTTCCGCTTTCACCAAAATATAGCCTGGGAAAAATTTGCGTTCGGTTTGCACCTTGGCGCCGCGGCGCATTTCCACCACTTCTTCCATTGGCACCATGACATCGTGCACTTTCGATCCGATCTTTTTATGATTGGTCAGATCGCGAATCGCCTGCGCGACTTTGTTTTCAAAGCCCGAATAAACATGCAGCACGTACCAGCGCGGCGGTTTTGCGGCCGGCGCGGTTGCTTGCGGAGTTGCGTTTTCTGTGGTTGCGGTCGAAGTTTCGTTCATGGTTCACCCAATATTACCAGCCCATGATGTGGCGCACGGCATAGGCAATAATGCCATCAGCCGCCAAAAAGAATAAAGCCGCGAGAATCACGAATACAAATACCATCGCGGTTGTGATCATGGTTTCTTTGCGGGTCGGCCAAGTGATCTTGCCGATTTCAATTTTGACTTCGCGAAAAAATTTCGCCGGAGAGGTAGTCATAGTGCCTGCCATCTATAAAGTTGTTTTTCAATCCTCCTTCGCCAAGGCTTCGGAGGACATGCATAAAGTTTGCGGCGGGAATTACCCGCCGCATGGGAAGTTTTTGCCATTAACCGGCTAAATTGTCAATATATTGTAATGGGCGGCAAAACCGGCTTTTTAGGCCTAAAAATGGGCCTTTGGGCTTTATCGCACCACCCCGCCCCGGTGTAACCGTATCGCCAGACATAAAGCAGCCATGTCTGGATTCCGGCGAAAATGCCTTTTCCATTGCCTTACACGCGGTGCCATCCATTCTTTTGCTTCCGGCGCAGCCAGCTTTTTATCCTTGGCTCGTAATTTTTGTAAGGCTGGTCCAATTTTCTCTAGCTCCGCTTTAGCATCAAACGGCAAGGAACAATCGATAGCCGGCTTGCCATCTTTATTTTCTCTTTGCGCTTTTAATTCTTCAATGCGCTTCGGAATTCTAGGGTCAAACTCACTAGATTTGGATAAAACTCTAATCATCGTATCTATCAAATCCGGATTAGGATGGGGTAAGGGCTTAATTAAATAGGTTAAAAAATTTTCATAGGCTTCGTATATTTGAAGGCTGCTTGGAAAATATTGCAGGGCACATGGAAAAAATTTTGCGCCGAATTCTATCGCTTCCCTTGTACATACAGAAACGCCATCTATTGATTCCCCGTCTGCACGCCGCATCATTTTGGAACCAATTTCGCCTTTCACAATTGCACCGCATAAACATAAAATTCCGCGCCATACCGGATAAGCATCTTGATTAGGCTTACCCTCCTTTTCCAGCAAACCAACAGCGAGTGAAAATGCTTCGCGAGTCCAATACTCTTTCCTGGGCATGTCGGCCACATCAGAAATATTGTGTAAATGGCCGATAACCTGACACAAAGCCTCGACTGCTTCAGGGCCACCGGATTTGGTACATTCTTCTACCAACGGCGCAATCGCTTTATCTATGATGCTCGCGGTTTCACGAAGCCACTCCTCTCCTTCCACCTTTAGCAAGCGGTTAAAACCTATCCCTCTCATAATATGACGAGCGCGAACAACCCATAAATCATGCCTATCAGGATGTTTTTTTATTTTTCCCTCTATACGGGCCACGTCTGCGCGAATGTCGCTGTTAATTTCATCTATGTGCGCGATTATAAAATCTCTATCCCTCGGGGATGTGGCTCGAGATTCTACCGCACCCTTTTTGTTGGCCATGGCATGCAGATAACGCTGCGCGGTAATGATTGCTGTTTCAGCGGCCTCGCGCATGTCGACCGCCGTGCGCGGGATTTCATGAAAAACTTGTCCCGCGCGCATTACCGCATTTTCAATCCTATTCTCTTGCTCTTGGGATTTATTTTCAAAAGGCATTAATGGAGCGGTCAAAAAGCATATATAATCCAGGCGCACCGGATGGTCGGTTGGCGCCAATCTTAAAGCCAATTCGAATTGTTCATTCGTATAATCGCGAACTTTATCCATCAACACGATAGCCTTAGGATCAATTTTTTTTCGGGAAGATAAAAGGCGAGACGGATCAATCTGCCTTCGAAGCAACCTATCACGCCAAGCTCCCATAAACAGCGCGGAGGCCTTGGCGCGAACGATGATTATTGGCAAACGCCAATCGGCGTCGGTAAATATATCGTTTGTAGCAGATTGTCCCATCTCAACTATAACGACAAGTTTAATAGAATTAGCTTAACGGCTTAAAGTATAATAAGAGCCGGCAAGTCCGCTAAATCACCGGGCCTTGTGTCCGTTCTTTGTGTGACCTCTGCTTTTGGTCCTACAGGCAACGTTATCGCAGTATTCGCCAATTGAACAAAAGCCGCCGTAGCCATGAACGCCGCCCCGCCAATTCCCGTTACTCGCATCAAAGATCTTGGGCCATGTACAGGAGGGCGCTTGCTATCTTCAAAGGCCATTCTTTGTTGTACTGCGCTAAATACTAGCGCCGTGCATGCACGATCCTTTTTAAGCAAGCCGGCAAGTCTTCCTTTACTCATTCCACTCACTCCCGATGATTGGTGAATAATCACAGGAACGATAACAAAACGATTCAGTGCGTCAATATTAAAATTATATCAGGCGTGGATAATATTATATTTTATCAACGAAAAAGCCTATGACCGATAATATAATTATCGTCATAGGCTTATTATCCTTCCCGTAACAAAAGCAATTAATCTTATTTTTAGGCGGCTTGATCCTTGCTGCATTGTTTATTGCAACAGCATCCATGACTTGCTTTTTGCAACATGGCCAGCATTTCGTCTTTCAAGGCCAGGCGTTGTTTTTTAAATTCGGTCGCCACGGCATCGGCAACCTGTTCGACCCCGGATTCGATACGATGAATTTGTTTAACCACTTTGTTATATTCGTCGAATAAATGTTTGAAATGTCCGTCGGATGTTTTCAACACATGAATCAATTCTTTAAATTCCGGCAAATCATGCGCCAGATCGTAATGGGCATTATTCATAATAGGATTCTCCTTTGTTAGGATAGATTATAGCGACAGCTATTTCGAAACTGTTTGATCCGGATCAAACCCGATTTTAATAAACCCTTCCAGCTCTGGATAAAATGGCGTGCACCGCCACATTGCCGGGGCCAGCCGGCAAACTCACTCCACCAGATAAGGGCTTTATTTCGGTATCAATCCCTGTTCCCACAGACGCGATCAACTCACGCACATCGGGAGTGGGCAAATGACTTGCCTCATCAGAGTCATAAAGAAAGGCGAACCCGACTCCATCAAAAGTCCGTGGCGTTAATGAACCGTCATTTAAATCATTGTCAGGCGATTGGAGCGGAACTGCTTCAAGGGCATTGCCAACCGGAGTACTGACAAGATTTTCACTTTTTTTAACATCTCGGGGCCGCGCGCCCTGATTTCGCGAATCCTTCCGCAACCATGGCAGAGTGGATGGGTCGGTCCGCCCAGTTTTTGAATCGCGGATGGCCGTTTGTAACGATCCTGCCGTATGTCTCATAATCTCACCTCGTCTGTTTTTCTAATGCTTAAAAAAAAGGGCACCGCTTTGCGGCGTGTTCAATCCCCAACCTTTCACTTCTCGCCACCCGAAGCCTATAATCGATCAGTCCCCCTGCGCTCGTTCCGAGCTTCGGAGGACACCCCCCACACTCAATATAAATTTTACGGCGTAGGGTGGCAGGAGCAGAGGGGATCGAACCCCCAACCTTCGGTTTTGGAGACCGACGCTCTACCAGTTGAGCTATGCTCCTAAAAGGGATGGGCATAGTAGGCGCAAACCGGGGAAATAGCAAGATTTGGTTATTTCTTCTTGCGTGGCGCGGATTTTTTTGAATTTTTAGGCGTGGGCCGATCGGATAACAATACCCCTCCCCGCCCATAATTGTGATCGTCCATGTCATGCCAGAATATCTGCACCACATCGGCCGGCGTGCCGCAATGTTTTACAAATCCTTCGGTGATGGCGCGCACGGTGCGGCGTTTCATTTCGATAGTTTTATTATTTTTTGCATAAATATGAACGATTGGCATTATACACCTTAATTGAAATATCTATCGCCCTTGGATTTATTAGTGTCGTCCACGTCGCGTTTGACGGCGATAATCAAGCCCAACAAAATAACCAGCAACAAATCGGTGAATATCAATTTGAAAAACAGAGCTTCGTCGAACAGGTCGGTCCACATATAAATTAAAACAATCGCGCCCAGCGCGATTAACAAAGCAACGATCACATTTCCTAAAGGAGAGCTGGTAAATTTTTTCATGATTTCTCTTTCTCTAATACAACTAAAAATGCCTCGCGTTTGAAAAACAGCATGGTGCGGCGTTCTTCGCGTTCTAAACTGACAACACGCCAGCCGTCTTCGGCATGGTAATTTAAAAATTCAGAAAAACGTTCCGGATCGACTTTGGATGCGCCCAGCAAAACCGAGCCAAAAATGCCTTCGCGGTAAATGATGACTTTGTATTGTTTCATAAATTCAATCTAGCCGACACATCCGCCAATTTCATTCTAAATTAAATCAATAACTAAACATTGACATAAATGAGTGGTTTCCCTAAAAGACATGCCATGATCAATATAACAAGGGTACAGAATACGGTTATCTTTGCCGCGAAAACCATGCACGAACCGCCATTTTCATGGGGCGTGGCCAACGTAGCCAATGCCGTGATCGCCGGCGGCGCGGGATGGGTGGTCGCGCCGATTATATTCGTTGGAGCCACCACCAACGCCGCGATGATGGTTTGGCGGCGGCAACACAACAATCAACCTTTTCATTCCGATTACCGGATCGTTCAAACCACGGTCAATTTTTTTACGCGCCCATCCGCCTATTTTTATGTAACGGCCGCATGCAGTATTGTTGCCGTTGCCGGCAATTTGTCCGACGGTTTGCGGCAGATGCATATTATCGACCCTGATTTAATTCCGCGTTGGTTTCAAGGACCGCAACGCAGCGCGACGGCCAGTTTCATGTTATGCGGCTGGCCATTTCTGCAAGCGGTTGGCAATTCCAGATATGGATGGATGTTGAATCATCCAACCCCACCAGATCCAAACCCTCAACCAGTTACTGCCGGTGCAATGGCCAAAGGCATTTTAAGCAAACCGCCCGTTTATTGGTCCAGCGGATCGGTAATCAACGGATTGATTTCCGGCGGCATGGCGATTGCCGTGGCGCCGGTAATGATGACTATCGCCGTTCTGCACAGCGCATCAAAAGTTTTAACCGATCATAAACAGCCATCGGCGCCGGAAAGCCTGTCCTTAAGCGCTAAAATCGTGCAAAAACTGGGCGGCGAATCTACCTATTTCTTCGCCGCCGCCGCCAGCTTTGTCGTGTTTTTTGCCGGCAATATGGCCAATATGTTGAAACAGCTCAATGTATTGGATTTAAGCGCCATACCCGAATGGTTGCAAGGTCCGCAACGCGGCGTTACCGCCTGCGCTTTGTTATGTACATGGGCGGCTTTGCAGGCCAAGGGAAATTGCCATTACGCGCTGCGCATGCTCTGGAAAGAACGGGCTGCAAAATAATATTTAAAAATCTGAAAAGAAAATATGGCTTGCCGAGCCGTAGCCTTTGCTGGACCAGTCCCCCTACGCTCGTTCGAGCTTCGGAGGACATCCTACAACTTATGTTTATTTTTACGGCGTAGGATGGAGCGGGTGAAGGGAATCTCGGTTTGATTTACGCGCGACGCGCGGACGGCCTTGCCGCCGGTTCGATTCCCCAAACTCACTCTTATTCCAAATATTAGCCGGTAAAAATACCGGCTAATATTTGGAGCGGGTGAAGGGAATCGAACCCTCATGGCCAGCTTGGAAGGCTGGAGCTTTACCACTAAGCTACACCCGCATACGCGGAACTTGTTCTAACCCCTTATGAAATCAAACACAATATATTTCCCAACCCCCTATCAAATAGTTAATTTCAATTTGGGGCCAGAAAACATTTTACAATGAACAAAAATGTTGCTAAACAGAAACAATATTAATCCATAGCAAGCGGGGATAAATGGCTGCTAAGAAAATTGGATTCATATTTCTTATTATATTGTTATTGGGAATGGCTGGCGCAAGCAACGCGCAAACGGTCTCTTCTATTCAATATAACGGGATTGAATACACCACTTCTGGATCTTCCGCGGTGCAGTTTCCAGCTTATGAAAGCGGCAATTGCAAAGCGCAAATGCGTTGCGGCAGCGCGGGATCGACCGCTGGATCTGCTTGTAAATTTTGTACTCCCTGCACTTGCACTATTGAACGGAAAGACAGCGCCGGACGGTGGATGGCGGAACAAAACAGCCCCTACAAAAATGAAGTCTGCGCCAGCGCCGAACTGCCCGGCAATTTATCCTCCCAGCAATGCCGCGCGTCGACCATGCCCACGTTAAATGGCTATGTGAATGATGAATGGGCAAGCTGCCGGGCCAGATGCCTGTAATTTTATTCAGAAAAATTTTTACGGCAATTACCTGGTGCGCGACGATAGTCTGGTTAAAAATGCGCCAATCACGCCAACAAAAGCGACTCCCGGCAAAAATAATTGCAGCGGACGATTCGTTGCCATGGTCTGAAGCCACATTGATGTAGGGCCGGAATATACCGGCACATTGCCGCCGGCGGTTTGACCCATAACAGTATCTTTTGATAACAGTTCAGGCACGGAACATAACCGGGTATGAAAAGATCTGCGATGCGAAACATCGGAATTCCAAAAATTATAATAAGACAGGTTTTGTTCTTTAACCGGATCAATCGCAGCATCGAAATACAATTTTCCATCGCATAATCTTTTATTGTACAACGTCCAAACGCTGTTTACCGAAACCAACTGGCCAGAACTTTGGCTGGCGGTTTCACTGCCGCGGCGCTGCAATTCTTTTTCACGCAGGCTGGCATCATCTCCGGTTATTTTTTTGGCTTCTTCCAAATCGTCCACCAGACGCAAACCGGTAACCACCACGCGTGGCACGCCGCCTTCATCGACTCTTGATACATGCACCATTCCCTGATCGCCGACCAGCAATCCTGGCAACATGGAATGGCCTTGTTTGGTAAATTTATCTCCATCCGGGGAACCCAAACGAAACGGCAATACAAACTGCTTGTTACTGAAATCTTCGGCATCTACCCGGAATGCCGGAAGCCAACTTTGCACACGCGGCAAATTGTTACTGGCGGCGCCCAATTGCGCTGCTGGAGGAAAATAGTGGCGATTGCCAATTGTGCTTGCACCCAGCCATGCCACTGCGCTAGCGCCAAAGGCGGCGCCCACCCACAAAATATTTTTACCTTTTAGTTTCATACCTGATAATAACATATCTATACGATCAAACAATAGCATTTTATTTCAAATATTTAACAATATAGCAAAAAAAATGCGTGAATTCGATATTCTGCAATAATTTTGATTTACCCGGATTCGAAACAATGATATGTTCCCGCTGCTTTTACAAACCTACAAACACATGAAGAGGGAAACTATGTTTTCAAGAATTTTATATTTAGTTGGTGCAGTTGCGATTTTGACCATTGCAATCTTGGCCAACCCAGTTTCAGCGCAACAAGCTTCGGATCGTTCCGGTTCGTTTGTTTACAACGGCGTCGCCTATGGTGAACCGGATACCCCTGCACCAATGTATGTGCCATCGACTGACCGTCAGTATGGACCTAAAATTCTAGGTTCAGAGAGCAATTGCCGCGCCACATTGACTTGCGGTTCGATATCGACCAGCATCACTGGAACTACATGCACATCATGCATAACTTGTTCCTGCACCATTGAAAAACGCAGTTTTGATGGCACAAGCTGGACTCCGATTACAGGGAGCCCGTTTAGTAACATGGTGTGTTCTTCCTCTACCATGCCATCCAGCCCGACACCGGCACAACGCAGGGCCTGCCGCAACAGCGCCATCAGCGGAGTCGACGGTATGATTCCGGCCGAATGGACGGCATGTCAAGCCAGATGCTAGAAACCCAGAAAAAGCCCGCAAATGCGGGCTTTTTTATTACCCGCAAGATATAATGTTGCGTTATAAAAATTGATTCGCTATAACCGTCTTCCTTGCCGCATGACGAATGGAAAAACGATATGGAGAGATGGCGGAGCGGTCAATCGCACCTGACTGTAAATCAGGCGCCTTCGGGCTACGTAGGTTCAAATCCTGCTCTCTCCACCA